>NZ_JAHBDE010000012.1:0-96659 GCF_019956175.1 Pseudomonas sp. BF-R-30
GGAGGAGAGGGTGGCGATCATGGTGCTGCAGGCCATGACGGTGACGGTCATGGAGGTCCGGGGCGCGGCGACGCTGACCATGGTGGTGTAGCCGGGAACAAAGGCCCGGGCAATGCCCATGACAACGATGCCGCCGATGCAGCCAGGGACGCTGCCAGAGCTGATGCCAATGCAGCCCGGGACACGGCCAGAGCGACTGCGGATGCAGCCCGTGATGCGGCAAAAGCCACTGCCGATGCCGCACGGGATGCCGCCAGGGCTGAAGCAGATGCCGCCCGGGATGCCGCAAGAGCGGCTGGCGTACCGCGCGCAGAAGCGGATGCAGCCAGAGACGCTGCCCGGGCCACTGCAGATGCAGCGAGGGACGCCGCCAAGGCTGAAGCAGATGCCGCCAGGGATGCTGCCCGGGCTACCGCGGATGCAGCCAGGGACGCCGCCAAAGCCGAGGCGAACGCAGCCAGAGAAGCTGCCAAAGTTGAGGCGAAAGATGTCCGAGAGGATATGGCGGACGCCCCGGACGCCCCGGACGAACCGGATTTCGACGCGGTTGAGGTAGAGAACTAGACCTGCACGTTCGGCAATGAACACGGCAGGCATACCGTAGAAAACGTCCCGGGAGCTTGAGGGACGTATCGGCAAAGAGTCGCAAGCCCCGAAGCATCGTGGGGTTTGCGACTTGTTTCGGCTATCGAGCCAAGGCGAACATTTCTACAGTCAGATCGACCGCTGATTCACGCGCTGACTCAGTTCCTGCGCGGACTCTTTGCGTTCCGAGTAGCGGTCAACCAGATCGGGGCGATCCCGTAGCAGCAGGGTGAATTTCACCAGTTCCTCCATGACGTCCACCACCCTGTCGTACAGCGACGAGGGTTTCATGCGATTGGTGTCGTCAAACTCCAGAAAAGCCTTTGGCACGGAGGATTGATTGGGGATGGTGAACATGCGCATCCAGCGCCCCAGCACACGAAGCTGATTCACCACATTGAAGGACTGGGAACCGCCGCAGACTTGCATGACCGCGAGGGTTTTCCCTTGGGTTGGGCGAACGGCCCCCAACGCCAACGGCACCCAGTCGATTTGCGCCTTGAACACCGCAGACATGGAGCCGTGGCGCTCCGGCGAGCACCAGACCTGTCCTTCGGACCATTGCATCAGTTCGAGCAGCTCCTGGACTTTCGGGTGATCGGAGGGCGCATCGTCCGGTAGCGGCAGGCCTGATGGGTTGAAGATCCGTGTCTCGGCACCGAAGTGTTCGAGCAACCGGGCTGCTTCCTCGACCAGCAGGCGACTGAACGACCGCGCACGAGTCGAACCGTATAGCAACAGGATGCGCGGTTTGTGCTGGTCGTCGCGTCCACTGGCGATGGGCTGGGTCAGTGATGTGTCGAGATTGGGCTGGGGATGGGTCATGGGGGCTCCGGTCATAGCGTGCCGATGCGGTCGAGTTCCCGCTTCAGCGCATCGCGGTCGAGTTGTGCAAAAGGCAGGTCGAGGAATGCCCGGCAGCGCGTTTCGATGTGCGCCAGGGTCGAGTGGAACGCCGCCGATACCGTCGCGTCATCTCCCTTTATGTCCGATGGGTCTTCCAGGCCCCAGTGAGCTTTCAGCGCCGGCCCGAAGTACACGGGGCACGCCTCACCAGCGGCCTTGTCGCAGACTGTGATGACGATGTCCGGCGGGTTGCCTTCGAAAGCCTCATTGCCTTTGCTGCTCAAGCTGTCGATGGCGATGCCGGCTTCTTGCAACGTGCTCAGGCTGCGGGGCAGCACCTGTCCCTTGGGGAAGCTGCCGGCACTGATCGCCTCAAAACCTTGCGGGGCGAGATGGTTGAACATGGCTTCGGACAGGATGCTGCGACAGCTATTGGCGGTACACATAAACAGAACGCGCATGGTGATTCCTCTTTGCAGTCGCACAGGGCTAAACGCTCAGGCGCAGGGCCAGGGCAGACAAGGTGATGAACAGAATCGGCAGCGTCAGGACCACGCCGACCTTGAAGTAGTAACCCCAGGTAATGCGGATGCCCTTGCGCTCCAGCACATGTAGCCAGAGCAAGGTGGCAAGACTGCCGATGGGGGTGATTTTGGGACCGAGGTCAGAACCGATGACATTGGCGTAGATCATGGCTTCACGCACCACACCGGTGGCGTCACTGGCCTGAATCGACAGGGCACCCACCAGCACCGTGGGCATGTTGTTCATGCCCGATGACAGTAACGCCGTGAGCAGGCCAGTGCCCAGCGCGGCACCCCAGATGCCGAATTCGGCCATGTGGTTCAGCGCCATGGTCATGTAGGTGGTCAGTCCGGCGTTTTTCAGCCCGTACACCACCAGGTACATGCCCAGCGAAAAGATCACGACCTGCCAGGGCGCCTCGCGCAGCACCCGTCGCGTTGAAATCACATGCCCACGTGCAGCCACGGCGAACAGCATCGCGGCACAGACCGCTGCAATGGCACTGATGGGAATGCCCAAGGGTTCCAGTGCAAACAGCCCGATCAGCAACAGAGCCAGGACAATCCAGCCGACACGGAAGGTCAGGGGATCACGCACGGCGCGTCGCGGGTCCATCACGTCATCGAGAGAGTAGTGCCTGGGGATGTCACGCCGGAAAAACCAGTACAGCACCACGAGCGTGGTCGCCACGGCAACGAAATTGACCGGCACCATGATGGCGGCGTACTCGCTGAAGCCCAGGTCGAAGTAGTCGGCCGAAACGATGTTGACGAGGTTGGACACCACCAGGGGCAGGCTCGCCGTGTCGGCAATGAAACCGGCTGCCATGACGAACGCCAGGGTAGACGCTGGCGAAAAGCGCAGTGCAAGCAGTATTGAAACAACGATGGGGGTCAGGATCAGGGCTGCACCGTCGTTGGCAAACAGAGCGGATACGCCGGCCCCCAGCAGAATCGTGAAAACGAACAGGCGCCGCCCGTCACCCTTGGCCCAGCGCGCCACATGCAATGCCGCCCACTGGAAAAACCCGGCCTCATCGAGCAGCAGACTGATGATGATGAGCGAGATGAAGGTCGCGGTGGCGTTCCAGACAATGGCCCACACCAGTGGAATATCGTCCAGTGTCACGACGCCTGCCAGCAGGGCCAGGATGGCTCCCAGGGAGGCGCTCCAACCGACGCCCAGGCCCTTGGGTTGCCAGATGACCAACACCATGGTGAGCAGGAAAATGATAAACGCAGTAAACATGCGGAGTCTCGATGAGTGAAGGGTCAGCAGCAGGCGGAAGTGTTGAGTGGACGGTCGCCCATCGCGGCAAGACGAGTGCTGTCGTCCGCAAGCCAGTCGGCGTTTGCCAGCAAGGTTGTCTCGAGAACGTCGCGAACCCACGCGGGCAGATCGGGATTGAGCCGGTAATACACCCACTGCCCCTGGCGGCGGTCGAGAAGCAGGCCGCAGCCGCGAAGCTGGGCAAGGTGGCGGGAAATTTTGGGCTGACTGTCGTCCAGGGCGCAGACCAGCTCACACACGCATAACTCGCCTTCACGAGTGATGAGCAAAGTGGCCCGGGCGCGGGTTTCGTCGGACAGACATTTGAATACGGCAGCAGGATTGAGCATTGGCGTGGCTCGATACATATGGTTATTCGAATATACGATTTTCCATATGTATCGTGCAAGCCGCTCGGGCTCGCGAAGGGAAGGCTCGGCCCGACCAGGTTGTTCAGGTATGAGATAGACTCGAGCCCATTCGGCACAAGACACAGGAGAGGCGGTGAATGGAATCATTTAGCGTACGCGAGCTGAAAATGACTGACGCTCAAGCGTTGCTGGCTTTCGAAATCCAGAACCGTGAATGGTTCGAATCCCATATCGATGCGCGCGCCCCTGCTTTTTACTCGTTGCAGGGTGTCGCCGATCATATCGAAAGCTATTTGTCCGATTTCGCCATCGGCGCCTGGCACCCCTTTGTCATCGAGGATTCCAGTCGGAGAATCGTCGGTCGAGCCAATCTGAAAAGCATCGACTCATCGACGGGTTCTGCCGAAGTCGGCTATCGGATCGATCAACGCGTGTGCGGGCAGGGGTTGGCAACACGGGCGCTGAGGCACCTGATCCAGGAGGCCCGGATACGTTGGGGACTTGCGCAACTGGTTGCGTATGCCTTCAGGGAGAACGCCGGCTCCAGAAAAGTCCTGGATCGGTGCGGATTCAAGCTTGAGCAACTCTCCTGCAACGACAACACGGGGGGCGAAGATCGATTCGTCCTGTCGATCAGATGATGCTTGCGCAACTGTCGCAGCATCATTTCACTGCGTTATTCAGGGATCATCGGTGCGGCGATATCGGCGGCGATGTCATTTTGGCTAAACATTCGGGCACCAAAGTGATCCTTGATTGAGCGAACACAAAAAATCCCGAAAACATTTCTGTTTCCAGGATTTTTCATTGTTTCGATGCGGTGATGCTATTTGCTCT
Organism: Pseudomonas sp. BF-R-30; assembly: GCF_019956175.1. Classification (NCBI taxonomy): domain Bacteria; kingdom Pseudomonadati; phylum Pseudomonadota; class Gammaproteobacteria; order Pseudomonadales; family Pseudomonadaceae; genus Pseudomonas; species Pseudomonas sp. BF-R-30. Next base: position 4,434 of record NZ_JAHBDE010000012.1, read on the forward strand.
CGATTTTCCCTTAGACACCAACTGCCAGAGGGAACAATCCCAGCAGCAGGCAGGCGAGCAAGATCAGGAAGCTCAGCGCGAACGCCCATTTCATTGTGTATTTCTGGTGGTCGCTGAACTCCACACCTGCCAAGCCACAGAGCAGGTAGGTCGAGGCCACGAGAGGGCTGAGCAAGTGGACCGGTTGACCCACCAGTGAAGCCCGTCCAATTTCTGCCGCGGAGATGCCATAGGCCGCTGCAGCTTTGGCAAGCACTGGCAGCACACCATAGTAGAAGGCGTCATTGGACATGAAGAAGGTGCCCGGAATACTCGCCAACGCGGTGATCGGCGCCATGTACGGACCCCAGGTCGCCGGTAACATTGCCAGGAAACTCGCTGACATCGCATTGACCATGCCCGTACCGGACAGAATACCTGCCAGGATGCCGGCTGCCAGGAAGATCGCGATCTGGTTCAAAGCCGTTGGAGCGTGCGCGGAAATACGACGGCGCTGATCGTTCATATGCGGGTAGTTGATCACCAGCGCAATGGAGAACGCGACCATGAACAAAATGGACAGTGGCAGTATTTCCATCACCAGGCCGGCCATCAAGGCGATCGTAAGGCCAGCGTTCAGCCAGAACAGTTTTGGGCGACGCAGTTCGGCATTCTCGTCTGACATGGATGGCAGACCTTCGTCGTCAGCCTCATCCTCAAAGACGGTGGCGGCAGCACCCAGCGATAAGCGCAGTGTGCCCAAGCGTTGACGCTCGCGAATACCGATGAAGTAAGCCAGTGCAAGAACACCCAGGAAGCCCACCACCATAACCGGGATAAGCGGGATAAACAGTTCGGCAGTATCGACTTGCAAGGACGCTGCAGCACGTGCCAGAGGACCGCCCCACGGCAACAGATTGGTGACGCTCGCCGCAAGAATCACTACACAGGTGAGTGACAGTGGTTCGAGTCGCAGGCGCTTGAACAGAGGCAGCATCGCGGTGACGGTAATCATGTACGTTGTGGAACCGTCGCCGTCCAGCGATACCATCCCTGCCAGCAGTGTTGCAAACACGACGGCCTTCATCGGGTCGCCATTGATCAGCTTGATGAACTTACGAATGACCGGATCGAACAGACCGGTATCGAACATCACGCCAAAGTAGAGGATCGCGAACATCACCATGACCGCGGTTGGAGCAACCTTTTTTAGACCCTCGATCATCATGCCGCCCATGTCCGGGCCAAAACCCGCCAGCAGAGCGAATACGATAGGGACTATTGTCATCGCTACCAACGGTGACAACCGTTTGGTCATGATCAGTGCCATGAAGGTCACGATCATGCCGTAGCCGAGTATTGAGAGCATTTGTATCACCTTGACGTAAAGTACAATTGTTTTTATGGGATCTGCGCAAAAAGCGCATCAAGGTTCCCGCTGCATTTTTGGTCTGATCCAGCGGGTTGCCGCTGAGTCTCACACGAGTATCAACTCATGTGAAGACCACCATTTAGCGAGAAGTCAGCACCGTTCGCATACCCAGCCTCATCGGAGGCAAGCCAGGCACAGACAGCGGCGATTTCCTCAGGCGTTCCAAGGCGTCGAGTCGGAATGTCCTGGATGATGCGGTCCATGACGTCGGCGGTAGTAACGGACTTGAGTTTGGGAGTGGCAATGTAACCAGGGGATACGGTATTCACCGTGACGCCACGGGATCCCACTTCTCGTGCCAAAGCACGGGTGAAACCCCGGATTGCAGACTTGGCGGTGGAGTAGTTGACCTGACCCACTTGACCCAGTTGGGCGTTGACTGAGGAGATGTTGATAACGCGTCCCCAGCCTCTTTCAGTCATGCCATCGATAACCTGTTTGGTTACGTTGAACAGAGAGTTGAGGTTGGTGTCGATGACGGTTGTCCAGTCGTTTGGCTGCATTTCCTGAAAGACAACGTTGCGAGCGGTGCCTGCGTTGTTGATCAGGACATCGACTGGCCCGACATTTTTCTTGATCTGCTCAAAGGCTTGGCGGCAAGAGTCCCAATCAGCAACGCTTCCTTCAGAGGCGATGAAGTTAAAGCCAAGCTCCTTTTGCTGAGCGAGCCAAGTGTCTTTCAATGGGGAATCGGGACCGCATCCTGCGACAACGGTAAATCCGTCTCGGGCGAGTCGCTGGCAAACTGCTGTGCCCAGGTTTCCCATGCCAGCAGTAACAAAGGCGATCTTCTTGGTCATGCGTTAACTCCTTTTGTGTTTTTTGTGGGGAGTATTGCGTGCAACCTTCAAGGGCTACTGGCCCTAATAAACTCCACTCGAAATTGTTTTGCAAGGTAACGCAGTACAATTTCTTCAAAAAGAAACGATTTCTTACCAACGGTCATGTTCATGCGGGTTGGGTTTCATGATCCTCCATAGATCTTCGAGCCCGTCGAACGTGGAGGCGCGAGGGCGATACTCGCATCCCACCCAGCCTTGATAGGCATGGTCTTCAAGCATGGAGAGCAGTTTTGGAAAATCGACATTGCCAGTACCAGGTTCATTCCGGCCCGGGAAGTCGGCCACTTGGACATGACTAACGCGCGGCCACCATTGATTTAGCTTTCGCAGACAATCCTCGCCCAGAAGCTCCGTGTGGTAGGTGTCCAAGATCAGGCCGAGGTTGGGAAGGGCCTCAAGCATTTCCTCTGCAAAGTCGAAGCGGCTCATCAGGTAGCCCGGAACCTCAGTTGAGCTGATCACTTCAATCAAGGGTTCAATGCCTTCGCCAGACAAGAACTCGGCCGCGTACTTCAGGTTACGTCGATAAATACCGCTGTCGGCAATCACCCCAAGCTCAGCAAGCGACACACCAGACATCAGGTGCACCATTTTGCAGTCGAGCACCTTTGCGTATTGAACGGCTTGGTTCACTTCTGCCAGGAAATCCTGCTTTGAGCGACAAATGCCAGTGGTGCCTTTTGTTACTCCTGATGGCGCGGCAAATTGCACCATCTGCAGCTGATGCTCATTGAGAAGCTCCGCAATGTGCGTCGCTTCGTATTCATAGGGCGAGGGGAACTCGACCGCTCGAAATCCTGATTTCGCGGCCGCAGCAAACCGCTCTAGAAATGGCAATTCCGTAAATTGGAATCCAATGTGTGCGTTTAATCTGGTCATGCCTTACTCCGAGATTTTTCGACCTGCATCAAGCGTTCAAAAGGTTACGAAGTTTCAACACTGCGCTATCTGGCGTGGTCAGCACTGAAAGGCCGCTCGCTTGGCTTGCCAATTGCGCTGCGCTGGTCATGGAAAACTGCGCGAAACACAGCAGTTCGCTGCTCGTAGGCGCGCGAGCCGAATCAACAATCAAAGCGTCATGACGATCTGTATTTCCCCTGCGCAGTTCGTCAAACGCTTCAGGGCAGACCCGTGTATCGAGTTCAATCTCTACGCCGAGTTGCCGCGCATAGCTTTCAAACTCCTCAGTCATCGAAGTAATGGCTGGTTTGAAGGTCGCAAGGATAGTGATCCTTTGGGTGCGTTGAATGGCCTCCTCGATCATGGCTTCGTTCGGTTTGAGCACAGGGATGCTCAACGAGCGCTTGCACAGATCAATGGCGTCACCAAAAGCGGAGCACGTAAACAAGATCGCATCAGCCCCTGACTCCGCCGCATAGGTAGCCAGTTTCAAAAAGCGTTCATTCAATGCTGGAGTGAGTTCACCGGCTTCCGCCAAGTCGCTGGAAAGCGAGTCTTCCAACAGATTTGCGAGCTTGGCCTCGGGCCAGAGCCGAGTGAAAGCTTCAGTGATGGGGGCGATTGCCACCGGCGTCGCATGAATCAAATAGATACGTGGTGCAGTCATGACGTATTCCCGGTTTGTAGTAGATCAAGTTGATGGACGGTGAAGCCTTGGCATTTCGGTGGCGTGTTGATGCGCATGAGGTGTGTTATTTTTCTTTCAAGTCCCGGATTTGGGTGTCATGGCTCCATCCCAGACCTTTGCATCGAATCCATCCTCCTCTGATAACCGGTTTCCATGAATTCAGCAGAATTGACTCATCCACAACCATTGGCGGGCGAACAATCCAAAATGAAGCCCAAGATAAAAAAAGACCTTGCGGAGCAGTTGGCTCCCAAGATCATCGATATGGCGAGAGCCAGGTCGATGCGCGCCGGTGATCCGCTGCGCGAGGAGTCTTTTGCCAAAGAGTTGGGGGTCTCCCGTTCGCCGATTCGACGTGGTTTCGCTTTGTTGGCTGAGTTGGGCCTCGCGACCAAGGAACCGAATCGGGGCTATTTCCTGACGGCTGACGCGCGAGGAATCGACAGTCGTAAGCTCCCCTTGGAAGTCGACCCTTTTGAAGATTTCTATCTGCGTGTCGTCGATGACGTTCTTCGTGGCGACATCCCAACGACTTTTTTTGAAGCCGAGTTGATGCGCAAATATGAGGTGCCTAGAGGGCAACTCATGAAGGTCCTGAACCGGTTGGCCAATGAGGCGATGATTGAGCGCAAGCCTGGGCAGGGGTGGGAGATCAATAGTTTTCTGCATGACTCCAAGGCCCATATTCAAAGCTACCGTTTTCGTATGGCTATTGAACCGGCTGCCGTGCTCGAACCTGGCTACGAGGTGGATAAGGCCGCGTTTGCCAAAGCTCGTGAGACCCAGCAAAAAATGCTGGATGGAGACATTTTTAACCTGTCGCGATCTCAGCTGTTTCAGATAGGTGCACAGCTTCACGAACTGGTGGTCCGTTGTTCGGGCAACGCTTTTTTTCTCGAAGCTATCCGCCGGCAAAACCAGTTGCGTCGATTCATGGCCTACAAGGCCAACGTGGACCGGCCTCGCTTGATCAACCAGTGTAAAGAGCACATCCATCTTCTAGATCTCATCGAAAGTGGGCAGCGAGAAGCGGCTGCGGAGTTCCTGCGCAATCACCTCGATGTCGTCGGGCGGCAGAAAACCGACAAAGAGGCCAAGGATGAACTGGAATACCAGCGCAGCCTTGAGATCTCGGTGGTCAGCTAAGCCGCGGCTCGTTCAGCAGCACCACCCCATCGTCATCACCGTATAGCTGGTCGCCATCTGCGATGGTGTGCCCGGCGAATTCCACCGCTATACCAATCTGGCCCTCGTTGCGTTTGACGGTCTTTCGCGGTGATGTGCCCAGTGCCTTAATGGCAATCGGCATGTCGCGCAGAGCCGCCTTGTCGCGGATGTAACCGTAGATCAGTACGCCGGCCCAGCCGTTCCTCACCAAGTCCTCAGCGATCACATCGCCAAACAGTGCGTACCGATCACTACCCCCACCATCCACGACCAACACTCTGCCTTGACCCGGCAAACTGCTTATTTCTTTGATCCTTGAATTGTCCTCAAAGCATTTGAGGGTGAAAGCACGGCCCTCGAAATCATTTTTCCCGCCAAAGTCCCTGAACACTGGGGCCAGAACCCGAATGGTGTCCGGGTATTGGTCGCACAAATCAGATGTTTTAACTGTCATGGAGTGAGTCTCCTGGCTCGATTGATGGATGACCGTTGAGCGAAAAGATTGCACAAACTGAATATTCATGCAATAAAATGCAATCTGTCGAAGGCGATAACGACACTGCTCCAGGAAATGTCAGGACGAACGGGAGCAAATGGTTAAGGATTTCGCTTCGCCAATATTGTACTTTGTATTTACGATGTACATAAATGGAGCGGTTTTTAGACAGACCTGCTTCAAAAAATTCAGCTCAAACAATAAGCAAGGGGTGTGCGATGCGTATTTTGGTTCTTCCTGGTGATGGTATCGGTCCGGAAATCGTTGAATCTTCGATGTCGGTCCTGCAAGCAGCCAACAAAAAATTCGATCTGGACCTGAGCTTCGATTACGAGGATGTAGGTTTCACGAGCCTGGATAAATACGGCACCACCTTGCGTGATGAAGTGCTGGAAAAGGCCAAGGGCTACGACGGCATCATTCTCGGCACCCAATCGCACGCCGACTATCCAGTGCCTGAAAAGGGCGGTCGTAACGTTTCCGCCGGTTTCCGCATTGGCCTGGATCTCTATGCCAACGTACGTCCTGCCCGTACTCGTCCGTTCCTGACTTCGAACATGAAGGAAGGCAAGACGATGGATCTGGTCATCATGCGCGAAGCGACTGAAGGCTTTTATCCGGACCGCAACATGAGTCGCGGCTGGGGCGAAGTGATGCCGACCCCTGATATGGCTTTATCCACGCGTAAAATCACTCGTCATTGCAGTGAGCGAATTGCCCGCCGAGCGTTCGAGTTGGCTATGAAGCGTGACAAGAAGGTCACTGCCATTCACAAAGCCAACAGCTTCCATATGACTGATGGCCTGTTCCTGGAGTGCGTCCGTGATGTGGCAAAGGACTTCCCAGAAGTGGCTCTGGACGATCTGCTGGTCGATGCGTCGACTGCCCACCTGGTGCGCAGCCCTGAGCGTTTCGACGTGCTGGTCGCTACGAACTTCTACGGCGACATCATCAGCGACCTCGCCAGTGAACTGTCGGGTAGCCTGGGTCTCGCCGGCTCCATGATGGCCAGCGATATTCACTGCTGCGCCCAAGCACAGCATGGCTCCGCGCCGGATATCGCAGGTCAGGACAAGGCCAACCCGGTCTCCATGATTCTCTCCGTCGGCATGTTGCTGCAATGGATGGGCGAGCACCACAACAATGAAGCATTCATCAAAGCCGGTCTGGAAATGGACAAGGCCGTGGATGTTGTTCTGAAAGATCCTAAGCAACGCACCCCGGATCTGGGCGGTTCTAGCGGTACCAAAGCTTTTGGTGAGGCCGTCGCCAAGGTCATCCTGGGCTGATCGACACGGGCGGCATGAATGTCATGCCGCCCGTTGTTTGGAGTATTGCTGGATCAATAACAAGAGAATGCCTTTCATCCTTGGGGTAACCAAAGGAGGGGCGCGAGGAGAGAACAGTGAGTCAATTACTACTCGGTTGCATCGCTGACGACTTCACCGGCGGTACTGATTTGGCCAGTACTTTGGTACGTGGCGGGATGCGAACGCTGCAAGTGATCGGTGTGCCTGAAGGGCCCTTGCCAGAAGATATTGATGCTGTCGTTATTGCCCTGAAAAGCCGCACTGTCAGTCCCGAAGAGGCCGTTACTCAATCGCTTGAAGCGTTGGAGTGGTTGCGCACTGCGGGTTGCCAACAGTTTTTTTTCAAGTATTGCTCGACGTTCGATTCGACTTCTCGCGGGAACATCGGGCCTGTCGCCGACGCACTCGCTGATGCTTTGAATGTCTCGTTTGCTGTGGCTTGCCCTGCATTCCCGGAGAACAAACGCACGATTTTTAACGGTCATTTGTTTGTCGGTGATGTGTTGTTGAGCGAATCCGGAATGCGCAATCATCCGTTGACGCCAATGACTGATTCCAATCTGGTTCGAGTGCTACAACAGCAGACGCTCAAGCCAGTCGGGCTCGTTGCGCATTCGGTCGTAAGCAAGGGCGCGCAAGCCATTTCAACTGCCTTCAGTAACTTTGAGGCTCAGGGCCGCGGTTACGTCATTGTCGATGCGATAGATGATGAGGATCTACACGCAATCGGTCAGGCTGTTGCGGACCATAAACTCGTTACCGGCGGATCTGGAGTTGCGCTGGGTCTCCCTGAAAACTTCCGCCGTGCAGGTTTGCTGGGCAAATCCGAGACCGCTTCGGTACTACCCGCCATTGAAGGCTTGTGCGCGGTGGTTTCCGGAAGTTGTTCAGTGGCGACCAATAGCCAGGTCGAGCACTGGCAAAAGAGTCGTCCGAGTTTCTCCCTTGACCCGCTGCTCCTGACGAATGGTCATGATCAGGTAGCCGAAGCACTCGCCTGGGCGAAAGACTTGATTCAGCAAGGGCCGATTCTGATTTACGGCAGTGCGCAGCCAGAGACGGTAAAGCTTGCACAGCAGAAGCTCGGTGTTGAAGCCGCAGGGCAGATCGTTGAAGACGCGCTATCCGCCGTAGCTGTTGGCCTATATGAAATGGGCGTTCGTAAACTCGTGGTGGCCGGTGGCGAAACGTCGGGTGCAGTGGTCAAGGCACTTAAGGTCAAGGCGCTGAGAATCGGCGCGACAATTGATCCCGGTGTGCCTTGGACGCTTGGCTTGCGGGACGACCCGGTTGCCTTGGCACTTAAGTCCGGCAATTTCGGAACAGTAGACTTCTTCGAGAAGGCATTGGCCAATGCGCCATGATCTGCTCAGCCTGGAAATCTTCATGGCAGTGGCGGAGCAGCGGAACCTGACAAAGGCTTCGCAACTCTGCCACTTGGCGACGTCCGCGGTCAGTAAACGGATCAGCGAGCTTGAGGAGAAAGTCGGCTCACCTCTGTTTGTTCGCTACCCCCGCGGAATGGAGCTGACTCCGGCAGGGCAGTCGCTTCGTCATTACGCGTTGCAGGTGAATGAAACCCTCCAGAAGATGGATCAGGAGCTGAGTGAATATGGCGCTGGGATCAAAGGCCATGTTCGTTTGCACGCCATTACATCCGCGTTAGCACAACAGCTGAGCCTGGACATCGGGACGTTCCTGGAAACGTACCCCGATATCAAGTTCGACATCGAGGAGCGCGTCGGTGCCGCAATTGTACGAGCCGTCTCGGATGGGCGTGCGGATGTCGGCATCATCGCGCAGCAGACGCCGTCCCTTGGGTTGGAAACACTGGCCTATCGCGTGGACGAGTTGGTGATTGCTGTCCCAGATCACCATCCCTTGGCGGGGCAGGCGCAAGCCAGTTTTGAGCAGGCGTTGCTCTATGAATTCATTGGTCCTCATGTGGAAAGCTCGGTGCACCTGCTACTGACTGAACAAGCCCAATTATTAGGGAAGGCAGTCAGGCAGCGGGTTCGCGTTTCCAGTTTTGAGTGCATGTGCCGGATGGTCTCGACCAATCTGGGTATCTGCATTTTGCCTCGCGATGTGTTGCGCCCTTACCTGCGTCCCTTTCAACTACAAGCTGTGACTCTGGCTGAGCCCTGGGCCAAGCGTCAGTTGCAGATCGTTGCTCGACGATTTGAGGCTCTACCACCTACTGCCCGTGCGTTCGTCGCACACTTGACCGCGTAACAGGCGCTGTTCAATCACCTGTTCACTCTTGAGATGAGTACATGTTTATTTACGTCGGCTGTCGTACCACTCGTGAAAGAAATGCTCGCGGTAATGGGATCAACGTCTACAGCGTCGACTCGCAAACGGGGCAGCTGTCTCACGTGCAACTCGTTGATGGCTTGGTCAATCCGTCTTTCCTGGCCATCAGCAAACAACAGAATTTCCTGTATTGCGTCCATGGCGATACAGATCAAGCCAGTGCATTTAGCATCAGCGCCGACGGCACGCTGACCTATCTCAATAGCCAGAACACCCATGGTCACAATCCCGCTCATCTGGCGATTTCACCGGACGGTGGTTTCCTGGTGGTGAGCAATCATTACAGCGGTTCAGTGGTTGTGCTGCCAATACTCGCTTCGGGTGAGCTGGGCGAACTTTGTGATCAAGTGCTGACCGAGGGGCCAATCGGACCCCATCGAGTGGAACAGAAAGGCCCGAAGCCTCATTTCAATCCATTCGATCCCAGTGGAACGTTAGTGGTCGTGCCGGACAAAGGGCTCGACCGGATTTTCACTTATCGTTTCGACTCGCAACTGGGCAAGCTGCTGCCGGCAGCTTGTCCGTTTGTGGCCACTCGCAAAGGGGCAGGGCCACGGCATGTTGCGTTTCATCCCGGATTGCCAGTGGTCTATTCGGTCAATGAACTGGATTCCACCGTTGGCACCTACCGCTTTAACAGCGAAAGCGGAGAGCTTCTGCCGCAGCAGGTGATCTCTGCGTTGCCTGATTCTTTTACCGGCGACAGCACCGCCGCCGAGATCGAAGTCGATGGAGCTGGGCGATTCTTGTATGCCTCCAATAGAGGCAATGACAGCATCGCGATCTACAGCATCGACTCGCAAACGGGTTGGCTGACGTTCGTGTCGGCGACGCCAACGAAAGGCCGCACGCCGCGATTTTTTGCGCTCTCACCCGACGGACAGTTCATGTACGTCGCCAATGAGGACAGCGATATGATCGTGGTTTTCAGTGTTGACCCAGCAACCGGAGGCTTGACCCCGACGGGTAACCTGATCGAGACCGGGAGCCCTGTGTGCATGGTCTTCGGTGGTCCGAGGACATGAAGACGTTTTTCACCTCAATGGGATTGTGGTGGGCGACACCGCTCGTTGGCATTGCCGGGGCTCTGATCGCCAGTTATTTGAATTGGCCTTTGCCATGGATTATTGGATCGATGTTGGCGGTGATCCTGGTGCGTTGCCTGGGCTGGCGCGTGGGAGAGATTCCCAATGGCCGTCTGACCGGACAGTGGATGATCGCGACTTCCATCGGCTTGCACTTCACGCCTGTGGTGCTGGAACAGATCCTGGGGCATTTCGCGATGATGCTGTTCGCGGCGTTTCTCACCCTGTTCCTTGCACTGCTCGGCGTAGAGTTTATGCGGCGTCGTGGAATGGATCTGACGACTGCATTCTTCGCGTTCATGCCCGCCAACTTTGCAGAAATGATTCAATCGGGAATCAGGCATAAGGCCGACGTCAGTCAGATCGCTGCGGCGCATAGTGTGCGTTTGGTCGTGATTGTTCTCTGCGTGCCGCCTGCGATGTTTTTCACCGCGAAAATCTCGCCGGCAGTGGTCCATGCTCGCTTGCCGAGTGATTGGTATTGGTTGCTACCGCTGCTGATCGGCGGAGCGCTGACGGCAATGATCTGGAAGCGGTACAAATTACCGAATCCCTGGATGTTCGGTCCGATGGCTTTGTGTGCTCTCTTCACGGCCAGTTTCAATCTTCAAACGGCATTGCCCGTGGAACTCAGTCATTACGGGCAGCTCATGATCGGTTGCGCACTCGGTGGTTACTTTGATCGCCAGTTCTTCAGAGCCTCGCCGACTTTCCTGCTCAAGGTTTCGTTGTTCAACTTGATCATGATTTTCTGCACCCTGGTTCTGGCACTTGGAATCGGATACTTACTGGGCTTTCCGGTATTGACCCTAGCATTGGGCATGATGCCGGGCAGTAGTACAGAGATGTATCTGACGGCCGAAGCCCTAAACCTAGGTGTCGGTATTGTCACGGCGATGCAAATTATGCGCTTGGTGGTGGTGATGCTATGTGCTGAACCCGTACACAAAGTCTGGCTGAAACGCCTTCGCCGCTGAGCGGGCAAGTGCGTTTCAAGCCATCATGGGCGATGTATTAATTGCCCTGCTAGGGGGCGACAGTGACGTCGCTCTGACCGCTGTCGACGAGAGCTTTGAGGACGAAACCGCTGGCTTTCTGTTCTTCCAGGAACGCTCTGACGTAAGCCGCGCCAGCGACGCACTCCACGGGAACGCCCATCGCTTGGCGAATCGAGGTGAAGTAACCGTCCAGCACGCGCAGTTCGTTGTTGGCCTCGGCAACTTTGAGCAGTGGCTGACGCACGCCTGCAGCTGCATCCAAGTCTTCGTCGAGAAATAGGTCTACCGCGGCGGCCGATGTCGGCGCACGGACGAGGGTCGCGTGCTGCTGCGTTCGACTCAGGTACAAGTCATAAGCAGCACCCTTACCGACGGCGATTCGCACACCTGGTTGATCCAGATCTTCCATCTTGAAGAATCTGGAGCTGTTCTTGACCAGATAAGTGCCTTCGATGATCACGTACGGTTCGCTAAAAGCGACCTGAGCTTCACGCACGGGTTCGATGGCCAGGAAAGCAATATTCCATTGCTTGTTCGCCAATGCCTCGAACACCTTGCCGGCAGCGTCAAAGGTGATGAATTCAACAGGGACGCCCAGATGCTTGCCCAATTCCACGGCGAGGCTGACGGATACCCCTTGAGGTTGTCCTGTTTCGGTATTGCGCTGTGCAAGAACAGGGTTACCGAAGTTGATGGCTGCTCTGAGTACGCCAGTTGGGGCAAGATCGTTGAGGACTTCTGCGGTAGGGGTGGGCATACAGGTTCTCCAAGGGAAAATGTCATCGGCCCTGAGGGTAGGGAAGTGCGCAGGCCCTGACAATTTCAGGCTCGCCAAGGCTGCGTTCTCCGTGGACGAACGATGGCTTGCTCAACGCTCAATTTTACTTGAGCCTGCCTTTGGTTACGCTGGGTCCAACTGAACGACCGCACAGAGTCGTTTGCTCATGCACTCAACCGGTGAATGATAAGCCCATGATTTCAGCCATCGATGCACGCCATCAAAGTCACCTGCAAGTGGGCGACACCCGTTACGCCTACGTCGATCTGTACAAGATACTGACCCCGGACGAACTACTCGGTTTGCCCTATTCGATCCGTATCCTGCTGGAGAATGTGGCTCGTTGCTCCCCTACGGCTCTGGACAATGTCATCGCGTGTATACGCGAGGACGCCCTCGCTTGCGAAGTGCCTTTTTATCCCAATAGGCTGATGTTTCACGATACAACGTGTCTGCCGGCGTTGGCTGACTTTGCCGGCATGCGTGACATGGTTGCTGAAATGGGTGGCGCACCGGAAACCATGAACCCGATGATTCCTGCGGTGCTGGTCATCGATCACTCGGTGATTGTCGAGCGCTACGCCGAGGCGGATGCCGTCGAGAAGAACCTCGACATCGATTACCGCCGGAACTCCGAACGTTATGAGTTCATCAAGTGGGCACAAAAGAGCCTGACCAATTTCAAGGTGGTGCCGCCGGGCACCGGGATCATCCACCAGGTCAACATGGAATCACTGGCCACCGTCGTTTGGGAAAGCCAGACGGCCGACGGCCAGCCGCTGCTGCATCCTGACGATATCGTAGCGACTGACAGCCACACGCCCATGATCAACGCCATCGGCGTGCTGGGCTGGGGCGTGGGAGGGCTGGAGGGGCAGGCTGCCATGCTGGGCGAGCCGGTGCCGATCAGCTTTCCTGAGGTCGTCGGCATTCGGTTGAGTAACGAACTGCGGCCCGGTGTGACAGCTACCGATCTGGCATTGCGCATCACTCAGATGCTGCGTGCGAAAGGCGTGGTGGGTAAGTTCGTTGAGTTCTGTGGACCTGGTCTGTCGAGGCTCAGTTGGGCGGCACGAGGGACGCTGTCGAACATGGCCCCTGAGTATGGCGCCACGGTGGTGTTCTTCCCGTTCGACGACAGCACGATGGAATACATGCATCTGACCGGGCGTAGCGACGACACCATTGCGCGCATTGAAACGTACCTTGAAGCGCAAGGTCTGTGGCGCCACGACTCATTGCCCGAGCCGCATTTTGATGACCTGATCGAGCTGGACCTCGCGGCAATCGAGCCAAGTGTTGCAGGACCCCATCAGCCGCACCAGTGGCGCAAACTGGCGGACGCCGCACCATCCTTTCGCCAGGATATTCTGGGTGAGCGGGAGGGCATCATTGCTCGCTCCTCGGATAGTGAGGCCGAATACTTCGAGCCTTCTTTTGGCCAGGCGTTGAGCCATGGCGCAATCTCTTTAGCGGCGATCACCAGTTGCACCAACACCGCGAATCCGAGCCAGATGATTCAGGCCGGATTGCTGGCACGCAACGCCCAGCGTCGCGGTTTGCGCAGCAAGCCTTGGGTCAAGACATCGTTGTCGCCTGGCTCGCGGGTGGTGGCGGACTACTTGGAAAAGGCCGACCTCTTAAGCGACTTCTCAGCCTTGGGTTTTGACTTGGCCGGGTTTGGTTGCATGACCTGCATCGGTAACTCCGGCAGCCTCGAAGAACACATGGAGCGTTTTTCGGATCAGGGCCTCAAAACCGTGGTCGTACTGTCCGGTAACCGTAACTTCGAAGGGCGCGTTAATCCTCGGGTGCAGGTCGGTTACTTGGCTTCGCCGGCGCTAGTCGTCGCCTACGCGTTGGCCGGCACCATTGACATGGATATTCAGACTGAGCCGTTGGGCCAGGATGCGGCAGGCAACGACGTGTATCTGCACGAGCTGATGCCGAGCGAAGAGCAGATTCAGGCACTGGTCAGCCAGACCGTTCGCCCGGACCTGTTCCGCAAGCGCAACGCCATGCTGTGGGACGGTACTCATCACTGGCAGGCACTGTCGGCCAGTGGCAGCGTGCAATTTCCCTGGGCGCCGAATTCGACTTATCTGCGTCGACCAATCTATCTGCAAAACGTCAAACCTCAGGCCTCCACTGAGTTGTCGATTCATGACGCGCGTGTGTTGATGGTACTTGGCGACAACGTCACCACCGACCACATCTCACCGGCCAGTGCGATTCCACTCGAAAGTCAGGCTGGACAGTGGTTGACCGAGCGCGGCGAAAACCCCAACGATCTCAATCAATATTCAACCCGCCGCAGCAATCACGAAGTGATGATGCGCGGTGCGTTTGTCAATCGAGCGGTGAAGAATCAGCTGTTGGAGCAACAGCCGAGAGAGGGCGGCTTTGCCACGGCGTTCGACGGTTCCATTCAGCGCGTCTACGACGCAGCACTGAGTTACGTCGTCAAAGAGGTGCCGCTGGTGATTTTCGCCGGATTCAATTACGGCGCGGGCTCCAGCCGTGACTGGGCCGCCAAGGCGCAAGCCACACTGGGCGTCAAAGCCGTCATCGCACAAAGTTTCGAGCGCATCCACCGAAGCAACCTGATCGGCATGGGTATCCTGCCCATTACCTTTGCAGCTGGTGCTGATGCTCCGAGCTTGCGGCTGAGCGGTAATGAATCGCTGGATTTCAGTGGCTTGGAGACGTTGCAGGTGGGGGCAAACTCAGTGAGCCTAACGATCAGTTGTGCTGACGGAAGCCAGACGTCGGTGTCGTTGACTCTGCAGCTGGATTCACAACAGGAAATTCTGTACTTGAAGCAGGGTGGGATCCTGCCTTACGTCGTGCGCAAGGTTGTGGCGCAAGCATAGTCTTAATCGATACGGGGCTTGTAGACCTGTTGCTGCCTGCCCCAGATCTAGCCCGAACAGCAAAGTACTGGCCAGCTTCCGCGCAGCGGCTCAGTCGCCGTTATTCGCTACACGGAATGTCGCTAGGGCTGATAGCAACTACCCCCAAATAAACTGTTGTTCCATTGGTGCTTTAACAAACTGCATAACAGCGTAGTTGGCCGAAAGTGGCCTGTCGTTAAGGACTACTTTCAACCCAAAGCTGACGGTGGCGACAGGCAGAAATCGGCTGATTCTGTTAAAAAAGTCGACCATGGTTTTCGCAGCAGAAAACAACCCGACCTATTCGCCGCGATGGCTTTCCATGTCGGCAATGACCTGTGCAGATACGTCGAACACGAGGCGGTGGTTGTCGAACAGATCGTCCTGATCCGATACGAGATCGACGGCGACATGCCCGCAGTTGAACATCAGTAATAGTTGACCGCCGCCCGGCAGCGGGACGATACGAATAGCTTCGGCTTCACCTGTGGTCGAGATGATGGCTTTGGCGATAAGCAGACGGGTGTGTGAATCAATCGAAAGAGTAGGCATGGTAGCTACTCCGCTTTAGCGAGTATTTTTCAAGCGCCCCCACAAGTAGGATTAAATCGGCGCACCTTTGAGTGTAGCCCACGCGCACAGACTGCATAGAGGGATCAGGATCGGCGACCGGCAGAGAACGACCCATAGCTGACGGTGGCGCCAGGCAATAAACGGCCAAAGGCAGTCCGTCGTGGTGCCCAAAAAGCCGGAGTGACTCAAATTTCCTCAACCAGGGTATTCAAAGTCTCGCCGTGCTCAAACCACCTGCCGCAGCAGCGGTCACCACGTGGCACAACCTTCGGGATGAAACTACGCTGATGAAACACTGGTTTCCCTCCGATGGAGCTGGAAAATGGAAAGGATTTCTTCTACCGCTATCGTGTTCACCACGCTCGTCGCGCTTTCCAATACAGTTTCCGCTGAAACTCGCTCTCATAAAGATGCTCGCACATTCGTAGCCCAGGCACAGATCGGCAGTAACCTCTCTACTCTTGCACTTTTGGCAGCGAAAAGAACGATCACCTACGCGATGATCGTCACAAAACTGGGAAGTGCAGATGCAAGCAGTGCCGTGTCTGACGAAATCAATGCATTGCTGCCGCAGTACCAGCCTAAGTGGGATGAGAACCTTGCTGCAGCCTATGAGAAGTCATTCTCTCAAGAAGAGTTGTCATCACTCGTATCTGAAGGCCGCGCATCAAAATACGCGGGAAAAGTGAAAGAACAGCAATCCGAAATTGGTAGAGATATGCAGTCGAGTTCCGAGCCAATTCTGATTGCTCTTGTTACCGAGGCGCTTAAGGCGACCCTGTCCAAATACATCTCGAAATAGACGGTAAAACAGGGCGGCCGGCATTGCGACCTCGAGCGAAAACGCGCGCAAGACACAGGAGTCGTACATCAAGCTCGCCGGTTCAGTGGTGACCTGGGCTCCACCGAGGCACGACAAGCCCGTTAGAAAAACATCTGAGCAAAGGTATGTATGTGGTTGAGACGGACTTGAAAGAGTTCACTTCGCTAGCTGCTTCAGTGGCGAGCTGATTGGGCATTATGAGTAGCAAGGCGAACGACTAGTCATTGGCTCAATCGAACGCCTTGTCTTGGTCCTCAGTAGGGTTACCACTTAACAGAGAAGACCTGTCGTAGATCTTCAATAGCGTCTTCACCCAGTGACGCAGGTTTAGGATTGCTCATCATCCAAAGCTTTGCCGTTTCCTCAAGTTCTTCCAGCGCAAAGCTGGCTTTTGATACAGAGCTTTCCCAAACAACTGGGCCCAGCCGCTCCAGCATCACGCCCCGAACCGTGTTGGCCAATTGCGCCACTTGCCTGGCCACATCAGGAGAGCCGGGACGCTGATAGGCGATCAATGGGATGTGGCCAACCTTCATGATTTGGTAAGGCGTCAATGGTGGAAGGATGTCGTCATTGGCCCAGACTCCTGCAAGTGTTAGAGCTACGAGCGAGGTCGAATGGGTGTGAACTACACCGTTGACTTCAGGGTTGCGGTCGTACACCTGACGATGCAATTCCAGGGTCTTCGACGGTTTACTGCCCGAGACCCAAGTACCGTCCTTGCTGACTTTTGCTATCTCTTCCGGCTTCAATCTTCCTAGGCAGGCGTCTGTGGGGGTGATCAACCAGCCATCGTCCAGGCGTGCGCTAATGTTGCCTGCGCTGCCCACGGTGTAACCGCGTTCATAGAGGCTTTTTCCGACGATGCAGATTTCTTCGCGTAGTTGTTCTTCGGTACTCAACGTGTGCTCTCCTCGAGAAGTGATATGAGGCCAGTGCTGAGGCCAGAAAGTGAAGGGGTGGTTTCGGCAGATTCTGATCGCAGTTTCAGGATCGGCGATTTGTGAGCAAAAGAGCCGCTCAAGTGCTGCTTCATTAAATGCGCGGCTTCCAGGTTATTGCCCTGTTCCACCAGTTCGATCATCCGAATGTGTTCGGCACATTGTTTGTAGAGACGCTTGCGGTCGATCATCGAGCGGTATTCGATGAGCCGCCGCATGTTGTTCATCTGGACCAGAATCATGTGATAAAGCGGGTTGCCAGAGAGCTTGATGAACTCTTCGTGGAAGCGAATACCATTTTTCAAGAGGACGTCTGCTGGCAGGTTATCGATGCCACCGTTGAGCATGTCCTGCTGCTCTTTTTTAAGACGTTGGAGCTTGGCCAAGTCGTGCAGGTAAGTCGGCTCCAACAGTGCCGCTGGCTCGATTAGCGAGCGCACCTTGTAGATTTGCTCAAGGGTTTCCGGTGTCTTCGCCACATCCAGAAAACGCCAGCCATAACCAGGCTTTGGCTCAGCCCATCCAACTTTGGCGGCGCGATTGAGAATGTCGATGACCTGGGCTTTGGTCAGGTCATAGCGAGTGCGCAGAAACTGCTCCGTCACTTCACTCGGGATTGCGTTGTTCAACCAGTCTTCCGAGAGTCGGTAGTATTCATCCGGCTCTTCAAGAGGAAGTACCTCGTCTTGGATCTGCGATGGATCTTGTACTGATTCCAGTACGAAGAACCCGCGATTGGGCAGCTGCTCCAGAACACATTGTTCCGAGAGCAAGACCAGTGCTTCGCGCGCCGGAGAGCGAGATACGTTGAATTCGTCGGCGACTTTTTGTGCGCTCAGGTGAGCGCCCAGTGATAGCTCACCGGTCTGGATTTTCTGCCGGATCTCGGCAGCGATTCGTTGTACGAGGGCGCTTGAGGCCATATCTGTGATCACTTACGAAATGGGGTGGCGACAAATACAAACCGGTTGAACCGGAATGTGAGATCAAATGAGGCATACCTCAATTCGATCAGGTTTTGTCGCGTGTGACTACTTTTTAACGTGTCATTATGCAAAAAATTGCATGAACTTATTTGTTACATCTTGAAGTGTTGAACCATTGAATTCAGCTCAAGGGCCAGTAAACCAAGGGATTGAGACGCACTAGTGGTTTGTTGCGAGCCTGTGGCTGATTGGACAGACAGGTCTCGGATGTTGAGCAAGTTTTGGTCGACCGAACGCGCAACATGGGCTTGTTCCTCAGTCGCCGTCGTGATCATCAAGTTTCGTTGGTTGATGTCGTCGTTGGCGGCCACGATTTCTGCTAATGCACTTTGGGTGGACTGGGCTAGTGAGAGGGTGAGGCGGGTATTTTCACTGCTGCTGAGCATGGTCGACACGGCAGTATCCGTGCCGTTCTGGATCCCGCTGATCATGTCTTCAATTTCTCGCGTGGACTGCGCGGTACGGTGAGCGAGCGCGCGGACTTCATCGGCGACAACGGCAAAGCCCCGCCCCGCATCACCCGCCCGCGCAGCTTCAATGGCAGCGTTCAGCGCCAAGAGATTGGTTTGTTCGGCTA
Source organism: Pseudomonas sp. BF-R-30 (assembly GCF_019956175.1). Taxonomy (NCBI): domain Bacteria; kingdom Pseudomonadati; phylum Pseudomonadota; class Gammaproteobacteria; order Pseudomonadales; family Pseudomonadaceae; genus Pseudomonas; species Pseudomonas sp. BF-R-30. Next base: position 23,219 of record NZ_JAHBDE010000012.1, read on the forward strand.
TCGTGCGAATCACGTCCAGAACCTTGCCGATGCCTTGTGCCTGATCCGCCAGACGTTCCACTTGTTTTGAGCTAAGTTGCACGTCTCGGGTGAGTGTTTCAATTGCACCGAGGGTTTCTACCATGCGCTGTTGGCCACGAAGAGCAATGTCCCGGGAAGCCAACGACAACTCTGAAGTAGACAGCGCATTACGGGCCACCTCCTCAATGGCAGCTGTCATCTCATTGACCGCCGTGGCTGCCTGTTCGATCTCTGCATGTTGCTGATGAATGTCCTGGCCTGACGCCTCTGTAACGGTGTTCAGTTGGGCGGTAGCGGAGGTCAGTTGCTTCGAAGATCCGGAGATTTGACTCAGAGTTTTGATCAGGTTGTTCTGCATTGTCGCGAGGGATTCGAGCAGGCGAGTGGCTTCATCATTGCCGGTCGGTTGGATGGGCTTACTCAAATCACCTTCGGCAATTGTTCTCGCCGCTCTTACGGCTTCATTCAGTGGTGCAGTGATGCTGCGGGTCAGTAACCACGCCACCAGGATTGTGCCGATACCAACCAAAATGATGACCAGCACCACGCCTCTAACGGCACGTTGATAGGCATCGATTGATTGATTACCCGCGGCTTCCGCCCCTTGGTTCGAGCGATCAATCAGGTCATCAAAGTTTTTGGTCATCTGGTCGTACGAGTCCCGGATGGTCATCAAAAACTCCCTGGCACCGGGTTTATCGCCTTGCCGAGAAAGCTTGAGCAATTCGAGGTGATTCTTTGCATACACCTCCAGGCTGGCGTTGAACGCGCTCAAACGGCCCTTGTCTTCATCGCTGGTCAGCAACTGAGCATAGGTCTGCATTTGCTCCCGGACTTGCTGCAACCGCCCGGCAGTTTTGTCCTCGTAGGACTGCATGTCTTTTTCGCTGACCGAAAGAATGTGCTGCATCGATCCCATCCGATAGCGATTCAGCGCGGCATTAGCGGCACCCAACGCACGGACGCGCTGGAGCCAGTTGTCCTTGATTTGGATCGATTGATCTTGAACCTCGTCAATCTGCCGCAGCGCAAATACCCCCAAAGCAACGCTCAGCGCAGCAATGATGAAGAACCCGAGAACCATTCGACTGGCGATTGAGAGGTGTCTTGGCAGCATGAGCATTGTCCCTTCGGCAGAGTAGTGCGATCCGGGTCTTGGCCGGATGCGTGTATTTGTGCTGACTAAAATAGCATTGCATTTTGGTGTGTCAATGTGCCAATATTTTTTGGACGATTTTTCGAGACGGCTCACCTCAATGATTTGTGATCAAGGCATAAAAGCTGAGATTTAAAGGATTTAATCGAGCCGTGGTTGTTAGGGATACCAATCAGACCGCTTTGCGCTGATTGGTTATTTACACGCTAATAGCCATAAGCAGAATCCAGATTTCCTTTGCATTCAATAACAAAACCCTGTTCGAGGAAGCATCTGTCATGCAGCGCAGAACCAAGATCGTGGCCACATTAGGGCCAGCAACAGAATCATTCGAAGCCATCGAGGGATTGGTGAAAGCGGGCGTCGATGTCGTGCGTCTGAATTTTTCCCACGGCAAGGCTGAGGACCACATTGCTCGTGCCAGATTGGTCCGTGAGTTGGCTGCCAAGCACGGTCGCTTCGTGGCGGTACTGGCGGATTTGCAAGGTCCGAAAATTCGAATTGCGCGTTTTGCGGAAGGAAAAGTGATCCTCGAAAAGGGGCAACAGTTCGTTCTCGACGCTTCCCTGGACAAGACTGCGGGGGACAAGCAGCGAGTCGGAATTGACTACGAAGCGCTGATTACCGATAGCCGTCCAGACGACATACTGCTGCTCGATGATGGACGAATTGAGCTTAAGGTCTTGAAGGTCGAGGCCACGCAACTGATCTGCGAAGTTCTGGTCAGCGGGCCGCTGTCGAACAACAAAGGGATCAACCGCAAAGGCGGAGGGTTGTCTGCATCGGCGCTGACCGAAAAGGACTTCGCCGATATCAAGACTGCCGCAGAAATGCAGGTGGATTATTTGGCTGTGTCGTTCCCGCGAGATGCCTCTGATATGGAGCTGGCTCGTCGGCTGCTGCACGAAGCAGGAGGGCAGGCAGGTCTGATCGCCAAGATTGAGCGCGCAGAAACCGTCAATGATCTACGTATTCTGGATGCGATCATTGAGGCGTCGGAAGGTGTAATGGTCGCTCGTGGCGATCTCGGTGTTGAGATTGGCGACGCAGAATTGGTTGCCGTGCAAAAGCTTATTATCGACCGTGCTCGCACACTCAATCGCGTGGTAATCACTGCGACGCAGATGATGGAGTCGATGATCACTCAATCGATGCCGACGCGCGCTGAAGTATTCGACGTCGCCAATGCGGTGCTCGATGGCACCGATGCGGTGATGCTTTCAGCTGAAACCGCAGCGGGTGCCTATCCGATCGAGACGGTTGAGGCCATGCACCGGATTATCATCGGCGCCGAAAAGCACCCTCAGTCCCATCGCTCCAAGCATCGCGTCGATCAAGTGTTCCACAAGATCGATGAATCCATCGCCATGTCGGCAATGTATGCAGCGAACCATCTGCATGGCGTGAAAGCCATTATCTGCATGACGGAAAGCGGCGATACCCCTCGTTTGATGTCGCGCATACGTTCACACCTGCCCATTTTTGCATTCTCTCGCAACCTGGCTACTCAGAATCGGGTCACGCTTTTTCGTGGTGTCACCACCATTCCTTTCGACAGCGATGATTTCGCCCCAGAGTTGGTGAACGAGAAGGCCGTTGCGGAACTGACCCGGCGTGGCGTCGTGAAGGCTGGCGATCACATTCTGATTACCAAAGGCGACTACGCCAACGCCCAAGGCGGTACTAACTCCCTTCGAGTCGTGTGTGTCGGTGAAGCCATTCGCTGAGTGAGGAAGCACTGATGAGTGAGATTAATTCAGCAGACCAGGACGCGACTGAAAGTGAATCGTGGCCAAGAGATTTCGATTTTCGTGAGCAGTACGCGGAGCAGCAGGAATTACTGAAGTCGCAGAGCGACGACACGTTAGCTCCGAACCATCCGAAGGGGGAAAACCATGCTTAACAAGAACAGCCAAATTCAACAGATCAGTGCTCGGGAAATCCTGGATTCGCGAGGGAACCCGACTGTTGAAGCTGTGGTAACTCTCGCGAATGGAGTTACTGCTACCGCCAGCGTCCCTTCCGGTGCCTCGACTGGTTCACGTGAAGCGCTTGAGTTGCGAGACAACGCATCGCGCTACATGGGCAAAGGTGTCATGCGGGCGGTCGAGAATGTAAACAACCCGATCCGCGAGTGCCTGATCGGACTGGATGCATTGAATCAGCGCGAAATTGACAATGTCATGATCGCCCTGGATGGCACAGAGAGTAAGAGCATCCTGGGAGCCAACGCGATTCTTGCCGTTTCGCTGGCGACAGCCAAGGCGGCTGCCAAGGTTCAGAACATTCCCTTGTACGAACACTTGGCTGCGCTATACGGCTCGCCGGGCAAATTCAGCATGCCGGTTCCGATGATGAACATCATCAACGGTGGTGAGCACGCCGATAACAACATCGACATCCAGGAGTTCATGATTCAGCCAGTCGGAGCATCGTCGTTCCGGGAAGGGCTTCGCATGGGCGCCGAAGTGTTCCATTCCTTGAAGAAAGTTTTGTCGGAGCGTGGCCTGAGCACCGCGGTGGGGGATGAGGGTGGTTTTGCTCCTTCACTGGCCTCCAACGAAGAAGCACTGGTTGTTATCAAGGAGGCAGTGAGTAAAGCGGGTTACGAGCTGGGCAAAGACATTACCCTGGCACTCGATTGTGCTGCCTCGGAATTTTACGAGGGCGGTCAATATGTGCTCGCCGGTGAAGATCAGGCATTCAACTCGGCAGGCTTCGCCGATTACCTGACGATGCTCTGTGACAAATACCCGATTATTTCTATTGAAGATGGGATGGACGAAAGCGATTGGGACGGCTGGGCAGGCCTGACTAAAAAGCTTGGTCACGTGCAATTGGTGGGTGACGACCTCTTCGTGACCAACACCAAAATACTGCGAGAAGGAATTCAGAAAGGGATCGGTAACTCGATCCTGATCAAGTTCAACCAGATCGGAACACTCAGCGAGACGCTGGACGCCATCCGCATGGCGCAAAATGCCGGTTACACCGCAGTCATTTCCCATCGTTCGGGTGAGACCGAGGACACCACCATTGCCGACCTCGCCGTTGCCACTTGCGCGGGACAGATTAAGACAGGCTCTCTGAGCCGCTCGGATCGTGTGGGTAAATACAACCGTTTGTTGCGTATTGAAGAGGCCTTGCAGGAGCGAGCGCCTTACAACACGGCCGCGCTTCTGAACAGGAAAGCCTGAATCATGCAGACCTCTTCGAACAAACAAAAATTGGTGATCGGCAATTGGAAAATGAACGGTAGTAGCGCTGCCAATGCGTCATTGCTGCGTAGCGTACTTCCGGTGATTTCACGCTTTGAAGGTGTTGAAATTGCAATTTGCCCGCCGTTTCCTTACCTGACGACCGTGGCTGATCTACTTGATGATTCAGACGTTTTGTTGGGTGCTCAGAATCTTAGCTCCCAGCTATCAGGCGCTCATACCGGTGAAGTCAGTGCTTCGATGCTCCATGACATCGGCTGCCGCTTCGTGTTGGTCGGGCATTCGGAGCGCCGGGCGCTTTACTCAGAGGACGATGACCTTGTGGCAAAGAAATTTGCTACGGCGCTTCGAGCTGGGCTCATTCCGGTTTTGTGTGTCGGCGAAACACTTGCTCAGCGTCAGTGCGGCGAAACGGAAGGGATCGTCACTAGTCAGCTGAGCGCGGTACTGAAGGCTGTTGGTATTCAGGATCTGGCTAAAGGCGTTATTGCCTACGAGCCTGTCTGGGCCATAGGTACTGGCGAAACTGCGACGCCAGAGCAGGCGCAAGCAGTGCACCGACACATTCGGCAGTGGCTGGCGATCGAGGACCGCGCAGCCGCCGCTGATTGCCGGATTTTGTACGGTGGAAGTGTGAAGGCCGACAACGCAGAGCAACTGTTCAAGCAACCCGATATTGATGGCGGCTTGATAGGCGGAGCCTCTCTGGACGCGATGTCTTTCGCTGCCATTTGCTGGGCGGCTCAGGCCAATCCAACTACCGAATCTATCGCGGTCTGAATTCTTTTCAATGCATAGGTGCTGCGTGTCCGTTCATTTCTTTCGGGCAGCGCCTGGTGCAGGCACAGAGGTATAAAAAATGTCTTTAAACAATCGACTTGAAGCACTGTTTCCGAGCGCTGACGAAATCCCTGCTGCTTTCCGTCCAGGACCGGCCATCGAACAGCGCGACTATCTCGTTAATGGCGAGCTGCGATTGTGGGACGGTTCATTAGCTCCGGTTCGTAGTCCTGTGTGCCTGAAAAAAGAATCAGGATACGAGTCCGTAATTTTGGGTAGCACTCCGCTGTTGGACGCGCAAACTGCCATGACTGCACTGGATGCTGCGGTGCAGGCATATGATCGCGGTCAAGGCGCGTGGCCGACCATGCGTGTGGTCGAGCGTATTCGTCATGTCGAGGCTTTCCTCAAGCGTATGCGTGAACAACGCGAAGCCGTGGTGAAGTTGTTGATGTGGGAGATCGGCAAGAACCTGAAGGACTCGGAGAAAGAGTTTGATCGCACCTGCGATTACATCGTCGACACCATCAATGCGCTGAAGGAGCTGGATCGTCGTTCCAGCCGTTTCGAGCTTGAGCAAGACACCTTGGGGCAGATTCGCCGCGTTCCCTTGGGTGTGACGCTGTGCATGGGGCCGTACAACTATCCCCTGAACGAGACGTTCACTACGTTGATCCCGGCTTTGATCATGGGCAACACCGTCGTGTTCAAACCCGCCAAGTTTGGTGTGTTGCTGATTCGGCCTTTGCTAGAAGCGTTCCGTGACAGCTTTCCGGCAGGGGTCATCAACATCATCTACGGTAGCGGCCGAGAAACCGTCAGCGCTTTGATGGCCAGCGGCAAGATCGATGTCTTTGCCTTCATCGGTACCAACAAGGCTGCCAGTGATCTCAAAAAACTGCACCCGAAGCCGCACCGCCTGCGTGCCGCGCTCGGCCTGGATGCGAAAAACCCAGGCATCATCCTGCCTGATGTCGATTTGGATAACGCAGTCGCGGAGGCTGTAACCGGGTCGCTTTCGTTCAATGGTCAGCGCTGTACCGCACTAAAAATCCTGTTCGTCCATGAAACCATCGTGGACGCTTTCCTGGATAAATTTCAGTCGAAGCTTGCCCAGCTGAAACCGGGCATGCCTTGGGAGGCAGGAGTGGCATTAACTCCACTGCCAGAGCCAGGCAAGACTGATTTTCTCACTGGTCTGGTAAACGACGCGGTGAGCAAAGGTGCCAAAGTAGTCAATGCTGGTGGCGGTGAAGTCTGCGAAACATTCTTCTACCCTGCCTTGTTGTACCCAGTGACATCTGACATGCGCGTGTACCACGAGGAGCAGTTCGGGCCCGTAGTGCCGGTGGTGGTCTATCGCGATCTGGAGACAGTTATCAACTATGTCCTCGATTCAGATTTCGGCCAGCAGTTGAGTATCTTCGGCAACAATTCAGCGCAAGTTGGTCGTCTGGTCGATGCATTTGCAAACCAGGTCGGGCGTATCAACATCAACGCTCAATGCCAGCGTGGGCCGGACAGCTTTCCATTCAACGGGCGTAAAAACTCAGCTGAAGGGACACTGTCCGTCGACGACGCCTTGCGGGTGTTCTCCATCCGAACGCTAGTCGCCACCAAGTTCCAGGAGAGCAACAAAGAGCTGGTCAGCGACATCATCCGAAATCGTGAGTCGAGTTTCTTGACCACTGATTACATCTTCTAGGGGGAGTGATGACTACGCGCTCTTTGATTATCCTCGACGGTGTCGGCATTCGTCAGGCAACTGACTCGAACGCTTTTGCAGCAGCCAAAAAGCCAACGTTTGATGCGCTGCTTGAGCGCTATGCGAACAGCCAAATCGAGACATCAGGTCTGGCGGTAGGCCTTCCTCAAGGTCAGATGGGGAATTCCGAAGTAGGCCACATGAACCTGGGAGCAGGTCGTGTGGTGTACCAGAGCCTGACCCGGATTGATAAAGCTCTCGCGGATGGAGAGTTCTCTAGCAACCTAGCGTTGCTGGAATTGCTCCAGGGAGTAAAAACGCGCGATGGTGCTGTACACGTCTTGGGGCTGCTTTCCCCCGGCGGTGTTCATGGCCACATCGATCAGATTGTCGCGGCATGCGGTTGCCTCGTTGAGCAGGGTGTCGAAAAAATCTATGTGCACGGATTTCTAGATGGCCGAGACACTCCGCCCAAGAGCGCGCAGGCATCGCTGGATGCCTTGGAGAGTGAATTCGCTCGCTTGGGCGCGGGGCGGATTGTCTCGTTGGTCGGTCGTTACTATGCAATGGATCGCGATAACCGCTGGCCGCGGATCGAAACCGCTTACCGCCTGATTGTTTCGGCGAATGCTGAACATCAAGTGGCAACCGCTACTGAAGCTTTGTCAGCGGCTTACGAACGTGGTGAATCGGATGAGTTCGTCAAGCCGACAACGATTGGGCAACCTGTCAGTGTCGGCCCCGATGACGCGATGATCTTCATGAACTTTCGACCTGATCGTGCACGCGAATTGACCCAAGCATTGATCAAGCCCGAATTCGAAGGGTTTGAACGACCTTTTGTTTTGCCAAAGGATCGGCTGCTGACATTGACCCGGTATTCCGAAGAGTTGGACTGCCCATGCGCATTCGCTCCGGAGGCGATCAGCAACAGCTTGGGGGAACACTTGGCCATTCTTGGGAAGATGCAATTGCGCATTGCTGAAACCGAGAAGTACGCCCATGTGACGTTCTTTTTCAACGGCGGTAGAGAGCAGCCTTTTGAGGGGGAGGAGCGAATCCTGATTCCTTCTCCTGACGTTACTTCCTACGATCTTCAGCCTGAGATGAGCGCCCCCCTGTTGACGGACAAGTTGGTCAACGCCATCGCTGGCGGCGCATTCGATCTGATCGTTTGCAACTATGCCAACGGCGATATGGTGGGTCATACCGGCTCCTTTGACGCAGCCGTCAAGGCGGTTGAGGTGCTCGATGAATGTCTGCGCCGGGTGGTGGAAGCAACCCTCGCCGCCGGCGGTGAATGCCTGATTACAGCCGACCACGGCAATGTCGAACAAATGCTCGACACCGAGTCTGGCCAGGCACACACGGCTCATACCTTGAATCCCGTTCCGCTGATTCTGGTCAGTGAGCAACCTGGCCGAGAGGGACTGAAGAATGGCCGGTTGTGCGATATCGCTCCTACCTTGTTGCAGATGCTGAGCTTGCCGATTCCGTCTGAGATGGATGGCAACTCACTTCTTACCGTCTGATTGGCTTACAGGTGCCATCAGTGCATCGCCGCACCGACGATTGGTTTGGTCGCCCCCGTCGAGGCGATGTGGCTTAACACGACTCGCTCATTTGAGCATGCGGGCATTGCCAGTTTTGGTAGTGCCTTTTTTTCTGGGCAATCGAGAGTTATGAAGTTATGGAATGGTTTCTCAATCCGGAAATCTGGATCGCGTTTTTTACCCTGACAGTGTTGGAAATTGTTTTGGGTATCGACAACATCATCATGATTTCGATTCTGGTCAGCCGCATGCCGAAAGCAATGCAGCCGAAAACACGTTTTTTTGGCTTGGCCCTGGCCATGGTCACTCGCATTCTTTTACTGCTGTCCATCACCTGGATCATGCGCCTGACGGCTGATCTCTTTCATGTCTTTGATCAAGGGATATCAGGCCGTGATTTGATTCTGTTTTTCGGTGGATTGTTTCTGTTGTGGAAAAGCAGCAGCGAAATTTTCCAGGAGTTGGAAGGTGCCGAGGAGGGCGAGTCAGCGTTTGGCAAGAAAGGCGCGGGCTTTCTGAGCACGATCATTCAGATCGCAATCATCGATATTGTCTTTTCCCTGGATTCGGTCATCACGGCGGTTGGTATGGTCTCTCACGTACCGGTGATGATCGCTGCCATTGTGGTCGCTGTGCTGATCATGATGCTGGCTGCCGGAGCGATCAGCGCATTTATCGATAAGCACCCGAGTTTGAAAATGCTTGCCCTGGCATTTTTGATTGTCGTGGGTGTCGTGCTCATCGCAGACGCCATGGGGCAGCACGTACCAAAAGGCTATGTTTACTTTGCCATGGCTTTTTCGCTGGCGGTCGAAGCATTGAATATTCGGTTCAGGATACAAAAGCCTGCATGAATCATTGAAAACGGGGCAAGGACGCCTCGTTTCAGCAATCCACAGTTCTCATGTCAGGTCATCGTGACAACGTGTCAATGCATCGTGACAATTGGGGCCTGATCTTCAGCCACCTCTTTCCAGCTGTCATCCGGATCAAAGCGTTTCATCGCCAGCGCCAGTTTTTCACCTTCGGGCCCCAGGTCTTTTTCGAATACCTGTCCTTCATGACTGATCATGAAACTCATCACGCCGGTGTCGTTGTACTTTGCCGGCCAGGCGATCAGCGCAAAGCCGCGGCTCATCTTGTCGCCGATGAGGTAGCTGTAGGCGCCACCCGGTGCCGAAGGACCCTGGCCATGAAGGATGCGGAAGCGATAGCCATGCCACTCTTCGTCGGCTATGGCTTTGCCGAACGAAGGCCCCAGCGGGCTGATCTGGCCGCTGTCGTCTTCGTCCCAATAGAGTCCATCGTGCATGCCGGGGGTGCTGAAGATTTTCTGCGCATACTCGAGTGCGCCATCATCGTCGCGATCCACTGACGCATAGTCCATCTGGGCGTCGTGATAGGCCAGCACCGATTGCACCGCGGCAAGTTCATTGCGGCCGATTTGACGTGCACGGATCTCTGCACTGCCGGCCTTCATGTCGAAGCGCCAACCGTTCTCGTTCTTTGTAAGGGGGATAGGCAGTGTCCAGTTCTCACTGCCGACCGCCAGGACAGCCTTGCGGTCACTGGTGTTTTCAAAGTGGTGTTGCTCGCGGTACTGCTGCAAGAACGCATCCACATCTTTGCGCTGCACGCCTTCGCGGGGGATGTAATTGTGCCAGTCATTGCCCAGCAGTTCGGTCAGGCGTGCCTGGTCGGCGTGTTCCGTGCCCAGTGCTTCGACAAAGGCTTCCGCGGCCTTTTCCGGGGTTGGAAAGGCCTGCTGTGCCGTCGCCATGCACGACCACAACAAGCCGGTGGCTATAACCAGGACATGAGGGAGCAAGCCCGTGAGTCCCTTCAATCGAGGATAGTTGTTCAACGACGGCCCCCCCTTTGACGCGATGGTGGATTGGACGGCCGGCTGACCTGGTGGCCGGCTGATCGCGAAGCACTGGGGCGTTGGGCGGAAACCTGGCTGGCCCGGCCACGATTGGCCTGGACGTTGGCCTGGGATGGTGAGCGTGCGCCGGCGAACGCATTGTTGCGGGCACTGCCGGCACTGGCGGCAGGCCGTTTACTCGTCGCTTGCCGCGTCTGCGCGGAGCCTTCTCTGCGCTGATTCAACTGGGCGCTCTGGTTCCTGGGTTGCTGGGTCTCTCTCCTGGGCTGCTGATTCTCCCGGGTGTTCCTGGCCGTGCCCTGGCTTCTGTCCGCCGCCTTCGGTCTGTCTGCACCGGCCTGTAACCGGTCGCCGCCCGAGGCCCCGGACTGGAGTTTGCGTGTTTGATCACGGGCTTCGCGGTTGCTGGTGGCAGGTCGTTCGATACCGTGCCTGTCCATTGAGGTGCGGGCATTTTCACGGGCCTGGGCGCGTTGGGCATTGTCCCCGCGATAGGCTTCACGCTGGTTGGCACCGTTGAGTTGGCGGCCGTACTGTGCGCGGCTTGCGTTGTCTCGATAGGGCACGCCATTACGGTGCACCGGGTTGTGTTGCCATTTGTTGTTGGTGATCCGGTTGTTGGCATTGATGTTGTTGTAGCGATTGACGTCGATGTCGATGTCGTTATTGCCCCAGTCACATTCACCCCACAACGATCCAATGATCGCCACTCCGGCACCAAACGCGAGTCCGGCCATCAGGGCCTGACCAGGGTAATAGGCCGGTGGCGGTGGATAGTACGCGGGCGGCGACGCCGGATAGGGCCAGGTGCCGTAGGTGGTGGTCGGGTTATAGGTGGGGACGTACACCACCTGCGGATCGGCAGGCTGAATGATGATGGTGGAGTTGCTGGCGGGGGCCGATTCAGGGGCTGGAGCCGGTGCCGCAGTCGTGGTCGCCGGTGCCGGTGCCGCGACATTCTGGATCGTCACGTTCTGATATTGGTTGCTCTGCAGATTGCCGGCTGCCTGTGCCTGGCGCCGCAAGCGTTGCGCGCTTTCCATGACATCGTCGGGCTGCGCCAGGAAGGCATCGCCCAGGCGCTGGACCCAGACGGGATCCTGTCCGAGCAATGCCAGCACCTGCGGGAAGGCGACCAGTGCCTGCACGCTTGGATCCCATGGCTGGTTCGCCACCTGTTTGACCGCATCGTCACCCTTGGCGTCCGGGTGCGCTTTGGACCAGTTGACCGCCTCGCCGACTTCCCCGGGGTAGGTGGTGGCCATCAGCACCTGTGCAAACAGTGGGTCCGGGTAAAGCGCAATGGGCGCCAGCATCTGATCCAGTTGTTCCTGGGTGAATACCGGATCCTTGGCCGCCGGGGCGACGGGCGCTGCATTGGCTGTGCTTGCCGGTGCGGGTGCTGCGGCGGGTGCCGGAACCGGGGCCGGTGCGGCAGCGATCCCCTCCGTACCCAGTGCCAGGCAGGACGATCCGCTCAAGAACAGTACGGCCGACAACGCGTAAAGTAATGGATTGTGCATTGCACCCCCCATGGGGTCAGGCAGGCTTGAAATGAGTGGATCAATCCCTGGCAGGTGAAGCCGACTTTGCAAGCCACAGAGCCTGACCTCGACACCGCTTCCTAATGGTAGCAGTTGATTTTAAAAAGCCAGGTTGACTTTCAAACGGTGTGATCCTGTTCCTGGTCAATGTGCACTGGCATCGCTTTCGTGTTCTTCGGCGAATGCCATGAACACATCCAGGTCCAGCACCTCCAGCTTGATCTGGGCGATGAACGCCGAGAAGGCCAGGTTGGCGGCCAGCAGGCGCAGGTCGCTGGCCCAGGCCGGAAGATAGACCGGCCCCTTGAGCCAGCCAGACTCGAACAGGGGCGCCAGGCGCACGGTGTCAGCCAGGCTGAGGCGCCCTGCAAACAGATGCCCGACCAGTTCCGGCCGGTTGTCGCGGATAGCAATGCGCAGCAGGGTGTGGACGCCGAGCAACCCGGTCAGGTAGGCGGCGTCCTTGGTGAACGCCGAACCGCCCCGCAGGTCGGCGCCGCGGAACACCCGTTGGGTTGAGCGGAAGGATTCCTCTTCTGTCTGTCCGGCCGCCAGAAAGCCTTCGAACACCTGGATGAAGTCGGCACCCTCCAGCGCCTGCTGGACGGCGAGCACGCGCAGGGCCAGGCGCCGCAGGCGGTTGATGTCCATGCTGCCGGTGAACAGTTCGGCCAGGGTGGCAATGCCTTCCTGGGTCTGGGTGGTGCGGGGCGCCCCCAGGCCCAGGCTCGTGAGGTTGGGCTGGCGCGCGCCGTTCTGTGCCGTGGCGACATGCACGAACGCCTCGTGTTGCAACAGCTGATGCTTGTCCAGTTCCGAGAACAGCGCGCTGGCCCGCAGGCGAATGCGGCTCGATCCGGCGATGGCCTTGGCGGCCAGGTTCGGATCGAGCACGACCGTGATTTGTCCGACGCCGAAGAATCTGTCCAGTTCCGGTTGAATCCAGGCGGCGAACGCCTTGGCCGGGATCTCGGTCGGGCAGGGTGGAATCCGCGCATTGCCCAGCAGGGCGTCGGTGGTCTTGAGGAAGAACCGGGCCGCGTCAAGCATGCTCAGTTGCAGGCGTGTGTAATAGAAATCCGGGCGCCGGTACAGGGCGGATGAATACTGCGTAAAGGCGGGAGTACCGATGGCTCCCAGCATGTGCCCGGCCGTGGCATAGCTACGGGCGGTCATGGCCAGGTAATTGCCGGCCGGATGCCCCACATCGCAACGGCGGATAAAGGTTTCCAGGGCGGCGATGTCGGCGCTGTGGTCGCGGGGTTGCAACTGGACCTTGGGTAACCCGGCCCGCCCGCCGCGCCATTTCGTCAGGAAGTCTTCCTCGACGCCGTCCGGCCAGGACAGGGCATCCAGCACGCGGATCTTGCGGGTCAGGCCGGGCAGGGCGGCATCGAGTTCGGACAGGGCGGCGGCGCTCATGGATAGCTCCTTGAGGGACGAAGTGGCGTTACAAAAGCTTAGTCGTCGCGCGCGGTTGTGTGCGTTTACGAAGTGAGGTAGACGGCCTCAGAGCAGGCTCCACGACACCCCGACATACATCGCCATGCCCTCGCCGGGGGTGGATCGTGCCGCGTCCAGCCCTTTGTCGTCGTAGCCCGGCGTGACCGTGGCGGTATAGTGCTTGTCGGTCAGGTTGCGCAGGTCCAGCCAGGTCTGCCAGTCGCCCTTGGGCGCGTTGTAGCCCAAGGTCGCGCCGAATATGGCATAGGGATCGGCGTAGTAGCTGTTGGCGTAATCGACCGCCACCTTCGACACCCATTGCGTGTTGACCGCGGCGAAGAAGCCTTGTGGCCAGTCGTAGCGCAGTTCGCCCTGGTAATAGTGCATCGGCAGACCCGGCAGGCGGTTGTCGCCGAAGCGCTCATCGTCGCGGTAGTGGAAGTCACTGAAGGTATAGCTCTGGCGCAGGCTCAATTGGCCGCCATCGCCCGGCGACCAGAGGGGGCTCAGCAGGCTGGCTTCCACACCCTGGTGCACGGTCGGGCTGGCGTTCAGCTCGTAGGGCGTGGTGGCGTTGGCGTCCGGCAGCACCGAAAGCAGTTCGTGGCGTACCTGGGCGTAATACCAGGCCAGGCTCCACTGCCCCAGCGTGCTGTCGCCACGGCCGCCGATTTCCAGGGTGGTGGCGGTCTGGTTTTGCAGCGTGACCGGTTCGCGCTGGGCGCCCGTGGCGACGCCACTGCCGGCGGGGAATCGGATGTTCGAGCTATAGATCAGCGACCACGGATGTGGCGCCTCGACCGAGCGGCTGAGATTGCCGAACAGTTGCAGGTCCGGTGTCAGTTGGTAGCGCAGGCCCACGCGCGGGGCGTAGTCCCAGTCGTGCAGGCTGGTCTTGCCACCTTCCTGCGGGTAGGTGACAGCGCTTTCACGGCGGGTGTAGATCGCGGCGAGGCCGGTGGTCAGCCACAGGTCGTCGGCGATCTCCAGGTCATTGCCGACATGCAGGACCGTGTCCGAGCCCTGGTAGGTGAAGTTGCGAATCAGCGTGCCCGGTGCGTAACCGGCGGTGTTGCCGGTGGGGATGCGCACGAACTCGCTGGCACCGGCGTTGGGCAGGTGTTTGGTCACTCGCAGGCCCAGGGTGCTTTGGCTTTCCAGCCCCCAGAGCGTGTCGCGCCGCTTGTAGTCGAACGTGCCGCTGACATCCGTGTACGCCACCTTCAGGCGGTTGGGGCCCTCGCTCAGGTCCATGGGATAGTCGTGGTAGACAAGGCCGGTCTGGATGCTCGAATCGTCATCGATGTACCAGGTGGTCTTGTTGCCGATAAAGGTGCTGCCCGGCTCGTCGCGGTGGTCGTCCCGCGCCACGTAGGCAGGGTTGGCCGCCCGTGGGTTGTGCTCGATGGAGTGTTTGGTCACCCGTCCCGCGAGATCGTTGTCGGTCTGGCGGTGGCGCAGGTAGAAGCGTGTTTCCAGGTTGGGGTTGAAGCGATAGCCGAAGTTGGCGATGACACCCTGGCTCTCGCTGGCCGTGTGGTCCTGGTAGCCGTCGGCGTTGGCGTCGGTCATGGCCACGTAGTAATCGAAGGCGCCGAGCACCTGTCCGGAGCTGACCTGGCGCTGCTGATAGCCGTGACTGCCCGTTGCGTAGCGTACCTGCAACTTCGGCGCGTTGTAGCCGGTATGGCTGACGTAATCGATGGCCCCGCCAAGAGCCAGGGCGCCCCGGTCGAATCCGTTGGCGCCGCGCAGCACTTGCACGTGGTCGAGCCACAGCGGTTCCAGCAATTCATAGGGCGTGCCGCCGGGGCCGGTCAGCGGCAGACCGTCGAGCATGGCGTACAGCCCCGAGGCATGGGCACCCGGTGCACGATTGATCCCCGATCCGCGGATAGAGATCTTCACCCCTTCGTTGCCCGCCGACTGGGCATAGATCCCCGGCTGGTAAGCCAGCACATCCTGATTGCTGGCCACGCGGCCCTGCAACGGACGGCGCATGTCGACCACGTTGGTGCCGCCGGGCACCTGGGCCAGCCGGGCCCTGGCGTCCTCGATCCCCTGGTCTTCGTCGCTCTGGTCCTCAGCGCCAATCAGCACTTGTCCCAACTCCAGGCCCTGAGCTTCGGTCATGGCCGGACAAACAAGGGCCAGGCCCAGCAGCGCAGCGGGCAAGGAATGAGGCGAGGGCATTGGGAAAACTCCAGACGTACGGGAACGGGCAATGAACAGTGCGACGCAAGAAGGAACGAAGGGAGCACATGGCAATTTTGTTATTTTGCCCGCCAAGGACTGGCGGCTATCGATTCAGCAGCGGTGCCAGCAATGCGCACATACCGCGCCAGTGCGAACCCTCCCAGTAAACCCGTTGGCAGGCGTCGCAGCGCAGGAAGTGCGAATAGAGGACGCCAATGCGTGGCGGCACCTGCGTCCGGGCCAGTTCCAGGCTGATCTCATGCAGCGGCAGGTTGCAATGCAGGCACAGGCTGAATGGCCGCGCACTACGCGCCAAATCGAGGCGCTCGTACAATTCGCGCAGCTGCAGCGACGGTTTCAGGGCATGCACATAACAGCCGTGGCTGATGATTCGCCGCTTGAGCAGTTCGCGGTCGCGGGTCAGCACGATGCGTCCTTGCTGCGCAGCGATCTCGGCGATTTCGCTATCCTCGAAGCCATTGTCGTAGAGGGTGTCGAAGCCGCTCATGCGCAGCAGGCTGGCCAGCCCGCCAAGGTGCGCATCCGCGACGAAACGCAGCACCCGTAAAGGTTGCGCACGAACCTTGAGCAGCGGGCTGATGTCCAGCGCTTCGAACTTGGGATACACCGCCAGCCGGTCATTGTCGAGGATCACCCGCTCCAGGCCCACCGACTCGCCGTTGAGCAGCACCAGTTCGACCTCGGTGTGCGGTATCCCGAGCGCCTCGATCATGTGCTTGACCGTCGCCCCTTGCGCGCACTCACAGGTGAAGGGTTGCCGCCGCCGTTCGGCCGGCAGGAAATCGTTGAGCTCCTCGTAGAAGCGGAAAGTTGCACTGGTCATGTTGAACAGTATGGCAGGGCTGCAGGGCTTGCAATCGAACTGATCAGCCATTTATGCCAGATTTAAACACCATGCATCGTGGCCATGAACGGCAGTGAACGAACCTTTGCAGACATTCTTAACAACTAAGCTAAAAGGCGGCTTCAGCCGGTCCCGGTGAACGAAGCGAACGATTTGAATGCATTGTCAGGCGTATTCAACGGAATGTTCCATTTAAAAATCATCTGCCTCGGGCGCACGGAAGGCCTTACTGTAGTAACCGGACTGGTCGAAACAGCAAACCTGCTTCTTGCCGGATGCAAGCATATCGCAGGCATCACCAATTCGTTTTACGCGCGTCTTAAGTTGCTTGGCTGAAGTAATCCAGTGTATCCAGTCTACTCGTGCGATGGTCGTCGTGTTGTTCCAAACTTTACGAGCCTCAGGAGTGGCTGCCAGTGCCTCCTGAAAGTCTGTTGGGATGTCAGGCTCGGGTTCCTTCTTCACAGGGGTTAGCTCTAGTGTAACGATATCCCCAACGGCCGCGCCTGCAGCTTCGAGTAACTCTCTACTTACCTGCAGCCAATGGCTCCGCTGACCATCCGGCTCAAGGGTTGCCTGGAAATGGTGTCCATTGATTGTGCCTTCAACTGTCGTCCTTCCTCGCCTCGGAAGCTGTTCACTTGCGTCTCTTGGCAGTACTACGAACGCCCACGACGTATCATTACCAGACTTTGCCGGACGAAGAAGCTTTGCTTCGAATCGGGATTTCACATCGATTGTTGTCATTGCAACTCCTCCAACTAATACGCCTAACTACTATTTGGCGACATCACTGTCGCGTTTAAACGCGACAGTGATGTCGTATAACGTTCCTTGTCGTCCTGCAAGCCCTTGTCTAGTCTGGAGGAATTGCAGCAAACGCGACATAGCCCAGGGAGAAGCGCGACATTGATGACGCCAGGCTCAGCTGCGGTAAAGACTCAGTGCAGAAGGTCGAAGCTACCTATTAGCCACTAGTCTGTCCAGTGGCTGCTTATGGCCGATTCTGTTGAAAAAGTCGGCCATGGTTTGCGCTTCAAAAAAGTACGCGTCCGAGATTGAAATCTTTACTTTTGGCAGAGGCTTCCAGACCCGGATTTCGGGCCGAAAGCCGAAGGCAAGCGGCTATCGCTCAACTTCGATTTTACCGACCTTGAACAGAAATATTCGGTGGAAATGGAGAATGGCGTGCTCAACCACACCGAAGGTGTTGAAGCAAAAGATGCCGATGCGAAGGTGACCCTGACCCGCGACACGCTGAACAAGATCGTGTTGAAAGAGACCTCGTTGAAAGACGCACTGGCCTCGGGTGATATCAAGATGCCAGCCGGGTCAGTCCAGTGGTAGCGATATCGTTAATCTCGTTCCTTTGTCCGGTGCGCTGTCGATCGTGAACTCCCCGCCCAGCATGCTGATGCGTTCCTTCATCCCCACCAACCCGAACGAGTTCAGTTTTTTGCGATCCGTCATGCCTACGCCGTTGTCTTTGATCTGCAGGTAAAGCCGGCGACCCTCCCTGGAGAGTTCGATATGCACCTGTGTCGCTTGCGCGTGCCGGGCAATATTCGACAGCGATTCCTGCACGATGCGGAACAGGGTGGTGGCGGATTTTTCATTCAGATCGCAACGGAAGTTTTCGTCTTTCGCCGACATCGTGCAATCGATCGCGCTGCGCTGGCGGAACTCTTCAAGTTGCCACTCGATCGCTGCCTGCAATCCAAGATCGAGTACGGGTGGCCGAAGATCATTGATGATACTGCGGACACTGCGGATGGCTGTATCGAGGTGATTCAGAGCATCGCTGGCCTTTTCGTTGAGCTTGGGGTGCATGGTACTGGTGCGCGTCTGCAACATGGAGACATCGATTCGCAACGCCAGCAGACTCTGTCCCAGCTCGTCATGGATGTCCCGTGCGATCCGCTTTCGCTCTTCTTCCTTGATGTGCTCCTGATAGGAGGCCAGTTCACGCAGCTGCAGCTTCGATTGCAGCAATTCTTCGGCCTGCATCGTCAGTTTGCGCTGCAAGTAGAACAGGTCGACAAACACCTGGATCTTGGCGCGAAGAACCTCGGCCACAATCGGCGAGAAGATGTAATCGACTGCGCCGGCCGTATAACCGCGGAAACGCTCGGAATCGGTGTCGGCCTCCGCCGTGACGAAGATAATGGGCGTGTGGGCCGACTTCGGGCGGCCGTGAATGAGTGCAGCGGTTTCAAAACCGTCCATCACTGGCATTTTCACGTCGAGCAGAATGACGGCGAAGTCGCGCTGCAATAGCAGGCGCAGCGCCTCGCGTCCGGAAGTCGCGGTGGCAATATCGAGGCCCATGTCGGCAATCACCGCGGCGAGCGCCGTGAGCTTGGCGGGATTGTCATCCACCAGCAACACGGATGCTGGCACGCCATCAGGCGGGAGCGGGTGCCGCACCTGGGCTCTCTCATTGAATACCGGGGGTTCCTGCTGCATATTTATGCCACTTCGGTTTGCGCTAGCGCCTCTTGCCATTACGGCAACACCGGTAAAGTCGAGCCGGCCTTGCGCACTTTGCCACCTTTGCTGTCGCGCAATGAGCGCGGCACAGAATCATCGATAGAGCCATTTGCGCATCAGTGACAGTAGCTGGTCGGTATCCACCGGCTTGCTGACATAGTCCGAGGCTCCTGCCTCGATGCACTTTTCACGGTCACCCATCATCGCCTTGGCCGTCAGCGCAATCATGGGCAGGGCTTCAAATCTTTTGAATGTACGGATCTGGCGCATGGTTTCAAAGCCATCCATCTCGGGCATCATGATGTCCATCAGCACGATGTCGGTATCGGGCTGCTGCTGCAGCAGCTCAATGGCGGTTCGGCCGTTTTCGGCCGTGGCCACCAGCATTTTGTTGCTCTCAAGCACGCTGGTCAGGGCAAAAATATTGCGCACGTCATCGTCGACCACCAGGGCCTTTTTACCCTCGAGACTGTCCGAACCCTCATAGAGTTTTTCCAGCATTCTGCGCTGGGTCTGCGGCAGCCTGGCGACGACACGGTGTAGAAACAGTGCGGTTTCGTCGAGTATGCGCTCGGGGGACTGAACGGCCTTGATGACGCCCTTGCCGAGCAGTGTCCTGAAACGCTCGTGCTCCGGTTTGGTCAGCGTCTCTACACCATAGACGACGATCGGCAATTCACGCATGGCGGGGTCTTCCTGCAACGCCTCGAGAAACCTGATGCCGGATGCGTCGGGCAGTTTGAGATTGATTGCCATGCAGTCGTAGCGTTTCTTTGCCAGTTTCTTCATGGCGTCAGCGCCGCTGTCGGTCGCTGTGATCTTCACGTCGGTGTTACCGAGCAGATCGAGGATGCGGGCGCGGTTCCCTTCGTCGCCGTCGATGAGCAGCAGGTTCCGGGTCTTGCGCCGAGCGAATGCCACGATGCCGACCAGCGCATTTTGAATCTCGTCGGCTGTGACCGGCTTGAGCAGATAGTCGAAAGCGCCATAGCGCAGCCCGCGGGTGTGGTCGTCAGCGATCGAGATGATCTGGACCGGGATGTGACGCGTGGCGAAATTGCGCTTCAACTGCTCGAGCAGCGACCAGCCATCGATGTCCGTCAGGCCCGGGTCCAGCGTGATCGCGGTGGGTTTGAAGCGCTCGACAAGCTCCAGTGCATCCGCGCCACGGGTCGTGACGATAGCCTTGAACCCCTTCTGGTGCGCGGCCTCGAGCAGAATGCTGGCGAATCGGGCGTCGCCCTCGAGCATCAGCAGCACTTGATCCCCGGGTTGGACAGACTCGCGGTCGTCCAGTACTTGTGCGGTCGGCGTTGACATGAGGTCGCGCTTGACCTGGCCAGGTACTGCCTCTGTCGCTGATTCGTCTAGCGTCTGACCCTGGGCATCCTGTGTACGCAAGGGCACGTACAGCGCGAAAGTACTGCCCTTGCCGATCTCACCGGGGATCAGCCGCAGCTCACCGCCCAGCCGGTGTGCGAGCTCGCGGCTGATCGACAGGCCGAGGCCGGTGCCGCCGTATTTTCGTGAGGTCCCGGTATCTCCCTGCTGGAACGCTTCGAAGATCAGCTTCTGCTTGCCGGCCGAGACGCCAATGCCGGTGTCGGTGACCACGAAGGCGACCACCGCATCGGCACGATTCAATTCGCTGTTATCCACGCTCCACCCGGACACAGCGGGCGCGATGCTGATCTTGACGCTGCCTTGCTCAGTGAACTTGAAGGCGTTGGACAACAGGTTCTTGACCACCTGCAGCAGGCGCTTTTCGTCGGTCCGGATGACGGGGGGCAGGGTAGTCGCCAGTTCAATCGTGAAGGAGAGGCCCCGGCTTTCGGCGACCGGCCGGAAGGTGCGTTCGATCTGGTCGTGCAGATCGTCGAACAGCGCTTCATTCAGATCCAGTGTGACCGTACCCGACTCGATCTTGGACAGATAGAGAATCTCGTCGATCAGCTCGAGCAGATCCTTGCCCGCGCTACGGATGGTCTTGGCATATTCGACCTGCCTGGGAGTGAGGTTGTGTTCCGCGTTGTCGCTGAGCTGGCGGGCCAGGATCAGCAAGCTGTTCAATGGCGTTCTGAGCTCATGGGACATACTGGAGAGGAATTCGGACTTGTACTTCGAGGTCAGCGTCAGTTGCTCCGCCTTCTCCTCCAGCGATAGCTTGGTGATTTCGACTTCGCGGTTCTTGCGCTCGACTTCGGCTTTCTGCTCCGCCAGCAGTCCAGCCTTGTCCCCCAGTTCCTCGTTGGTCTGTCTCAATTCTTCTTGTTGCTTTTGCAGCTCCTGCGCCAGCGATTGCGACTGTTTGAGCAGTTCCTCGGTACGCATATTGGCTTCGATCGTGTTGAGCACGATACCAATCGATTCAGCCAGCTGATCAAGGAAGGTTTGATGAATGATGCTGTAGCGCGTGAACGAAGCCATTTCGACGACGGCCTTGACCTTGTTCTCGAACAGGATCGGCAACACGATGATGTTCAGCGGGGCGGCCGCACCCAGTCCGGATGAAATCGCGACGTAATCTGCGGGTACATCGGTCAGCAGGATGCGCCGCTTCTCGTAGGCGCATTGCCCGACCAGGCCCTCGCCGAGCCGCCACTCATCGTTCACATTGATGTTTCCCTTGTACGCATAAGCGGACAGTAGCTTGAGTTTCGCAGGATCGGGCGGGCTCTCGTTCATCATGTAGAACACACCGTGCTGGGCGTTGATCAGCGGAGCCAGTTCAGACAGCACCATCTTGGAGACTGCCGCCAGATCGCGCTGGCCCTGCAGCAGACGGTTGAATTTCGCCAGATTGCTCTTGAGCCAATCCTGCTCCGCGTTTTGCCGCGTGGTTTCCCGCAGGTTGCGGATCATCTCGTTGACGTTGTCCTTGAGCTCCGCCACTTCACCCTTTGCTTCCACCTCCACGTAACGCGTCAGATCGCCCTTGGTCACGGCAGTCGCCACATCGGCGATTGCGCGCACCTGATTGGTCAGGTTGGCCGCCAGACCGTTCACGTTGTCGGTCAGATCGCGCCAGGTGCCGGCAGCACCCGGCACGTTGGCCTGGCCTCCCAGCTTGCCCTCGACGCCCACTTCACGCGCCACCGAGGTCACCTGATCGGAGAACAGCGCCAGCGTATCGGTCATACCGTTGATGGTGTCGGCCAGTTCGGCGATCTCACCCTTGGCTTCCAGTGTCAGTTTCTTCTTCATGTCGCCGTTGGCTACCGCGGTCACCACTTTCGCGATGCCTCGCACCTGGCTGGTCAGGTTGGCGGCCATGAAGTTCACGTTTTCGGTCAGATCCCTCCAGGTGCCGGACACGCCTTGCACCTGTGCCTGTCCCCCGAGCTTTCCTTCGGTGCCGACTTCGCGCGCCACCCGCGTCACTTCGGCGGCAAAGCTATTGAGCTGGTCCACCATGGTGTTGATGGTGTTCTTCAGCTCCATGATTTCGCCCTTGGCTTCCACGGTAATCTTGCGTCCCAGGTCGCCTTTGGCCACCGCCGTCGTCACGTCGGCGATGTTGCGCACCTGATTGGTCAGGTTGGCCGCCATGCTGTTGACCGAGTCGGTCAAATCTTTCCAGGTTCCACCGACGCCTGTCACCTTGGCCTGGCCACCGAGCTTGCCGTCAGTCCCCACTTCGCGAGCCATGCGCGTCACTTCGTCGGCAAAGGTCGAGAGCTGGTCCACCATCGTGTTGATGGTTTCCTTGAGTTGGAGAATTTCTCCTTTCGCTTCGGCTGTGATCTTGCGTGACAGGTCGCCGTTGGCCACCGCCGTCGTCACGTCGGCAATGTTGCGCACCTGGGTGGTCAGGTTGGCCGCCATGCCGTTGACCGAATTGGTCAAGTCCTTCCAGGTACCGGACACGCCGGTCACTTCGGCCTGTCCGCCCAGTTTGCCTTCGGTACCGACTTCCAGTGCGACGCGTGTCACCTCCGCGGCGAAGCTGGAGAGCTGGTCGACCATCGTGTTGATGGTGTTTTTCAGTTCGAGAATCTCGCCCTTGGCTTCAACCGTAATTTTCTTGCCGAGGTCGCCACGCGCCACCGCCGTCGTCACCTGTGCGAGGTTGCGCACCTGGGTGGTCAGGTTGGCCGCCATGCCGTTGACCGATTCGGTCAGGTCGCGCCAGGTGCCTGATACGTCGCGCACTTCCGCCTGACCGCCCAACTTGCCTTCGGTACCGACTTCCAGCGCCACGCGGGTCACCTCCGCAGCGAAACTCGAGAGCTGGCCGACCATCGTATTGATGGTGTTTTTCAGCTCGAGAATCTCACCCTTGGCTTCGACGGTAATCGTCTTGCCCAGATCGCCTTTGGCCACCGCAGTCGTCACGTAAGCGATGTTGCGCATCTGGGTGGTCAGATTGGCGGCCATGTCGTTGACGGAGTCGGTCAGGTCTTTCCAGGTGCCGGACACCCCTTTGACATTGGCCTGCCCACCGAGAATCCCTTCAGTGCCGACTTCGCGCGCCACGCGGGTCACCTCGGAAGCGAAGGAGCCCAGTCGCGTCACCATGGTGTTCACGATCTCGGCGGATTTGAGGAACTGACCCCGCAGTCTCAGGCCGTTGAGTACCGGCGGTACCTGTTGGTTCAGATTACCCTCGGCAACCGAACCGACAACGCGAATGATCTCGTTCATCGGGCTGATGAGGTCGCTGGTGAGCGCATTGCTCGAGTTGACGATCTTTTGCCATGAGCCTTTCATCATCGGCAATTCGATACGTTCATCGACCTTGCCCTGCTTGCCGATCAGACGCGCCACGCGTTCGAATTCGGTGGTGGTGTCGGCTGCCATGTCGATGATCTCGTTGAGCGTGTCGGCGATCTTGCCCGGCATGCCGGTCCAGTCTTCCGGCATACGTGTAGTGAAGTCACCTTTGCGCAACGACTTCAGCGCTGCCAGCAACGTCTTCATGTCGAAAACTTCGATCGGTGTCGTCACTGTGGCCATGCCTCTGTCCAGTCATAATTGATGCCACGGGCAAGGCATTACCCATGGGCGTGCAGACAATCCTAAGAGCTTAGGCGCCGCTAACGGCTGAGGCAAAAGTGCAAGTGTGCTCTGTGCCTGCTAACGTCAAACTCTGCAGTAGATTCCATGGCTTGCTGGCCACTGGCCACTGGCCACTGGCCGCTGGCCGCAGGGCTGGTGTGGGAATGCATGAGCGCACGCCACTGTGTCGGCGGGTTCAACATCATCCGTACGTCGAGACACGATACGGCCGGGGCCTTGCGGGTGCGAATGGAAAATACAGATGATTGACCACAAAATCAGAGTCTTGCTGGTGGATGATCACAGCATCGTACGTAGTGGCGTGCGACGCATGCTGGAGACTGCCGGCGAGATCGACGTAACGGGTGAAGCCGAGACGGCACAAGACGCAATGCTCCTGGTCCGGGAGCAGGATTTCGACGTGGCGCTGGTGGATATTCAGCTTCCCGACAAGACCGGCCTCCAACTCCTCAAACTCATGCGTGCGCACAAGCCCAAGCTCGCCGTTCTGATGCTGAGCATGCATTCGGTCGAGGCCTATGCATTACGCGCAATCAAGCTCGGCGCTGCGGGCTACCTCACTAAAGATATTTCCGCAGCCACCCTGGTTACGGCAGTTCGCAAGGTGGCCTCAGGTGGCAAACACGTCAGTCCTGAGCTGGCGGAAAAACTGGTCAACGCTATCGGCAAAGGCGACGCGGCGCCCCACGAAGCGCTATCCGACCGGGAGCTTGAAGTACTCAAGCTCCTCGCTGCAGGCGAGAGAATTGTCCGCATCGCTCAGATATTGCACTTGAGCCCGAGTACCGTCACGACGTACCGGGCACGCATCCTGGAAAAAACAGGGATGGACAGCAACGCGAAACTGGCCCGCTATGCACTCGAAAACGGCCTGTTGACTTAGATCGCCCTGCCATCCGACGCAGCCGGGCACCAGACTGTTTGTAGTGGAATCACTACAAGCTCTTGGTCGATAGCTCTACAAAGAAGTCCTGCTAACGTCGATAGCGCGAGCCGTTCCAATCAAGCATATTTACCTCTCGGCAAATTTTCGTCCGCTCAATGGAGTTGTCTTCGTCAAAGTCTTGTACCGCCATGGCCTTCAGGATATGCATGAGAGCAAGTTTCACGAGTCAGAAAAGACTCCGAAATTGATACTCGCAAGTTGAGCGCGGAGTGCACGCTGCATTCATGTTGAATCAATGTTCAAACTGGAGGGCATCATGATGATAGGTTATTGGTTATGCGCATTGCTGTGGGGAGTGGTGCTGCTGGAGGAGATCCAACTCATACCCCGACAGGAATGGAAAGACGAGGGTCTGAAAAAGGTTCTGTTGCTGCGCCGGACTAGAAACCGGACAGGCTACTTTATTGCGTTGATCGCGGGCGCCATGTGTCTTTATAGCGAAATCCTGGTGGCGCCGGTCGATCAGAGTGTTTTCAATCCGGAGCTGATACTTGCCCTATGTGGTGTTCTTTGGGGTGCATATCTGTCCGTAGTCTGCATGAAGGGGAAGCGATAGATGCCTGTCTCCATGACTACTGCGGGTAATTGAAATTTCACTATCGTCGCCCGGCGGGGAGACTTTACCGGTCAGGCGCTCAACTCAAATTTTGCGAACAGCTAATTTTTATTGGCTAAAGCTGAACTTCCTTGTTCAACCTGGCTTCACCATCCAGCGAGGGCGGCGTTACCCAGGGTCCTGGTGCCTTGCTCCCTGCGCGCTTCGGTGTCTCTGTCTTTTGCCCAGGCGGTGAGCAGTACCATCATCCCGAAACCGCCGACGATGAGTACCGGATAGGCTGCCAGCAACTCCACCAGTGAGTACTTCCAGGCCAGCGGACGACCAATACCCAGCATGGCGGCATAGAACCATGACACGCCAGAGAGGGCGCCGGAAAACAGCGCCAGCATGCGCAGGCTGAAGGAGAGTTTGAGTAACGAACCGGCTTTTTTCAGCGCCGGCAATACCGCGCTATGCAACAGGATGCCGTTAAAGGTCAACAGCACAACTATGCCGATTTTGGCTTGCAGTTTGGGATTGAGGAAATATTCCATCCCCTTGCCGGCATAATCGATCCCGACAATACCAATGCCCGTAATCCAGAGCGCTACAAGTGCAAGCACTACGGTTTTTTGAAGGCTTTCCATGTGCGCGTCATCGTGGTGGCCTGACGCATCTCCCTTCAGGAGTTGCTTGACCATTGCAATGTCGCTGGTCAAGACCAGCCCGATTGCCACACAGCAGGCGATAAGATGAAAATATACAACGCCCAAACGCACATATTCCACGGTGGACGAAGAAAACATACTAAGTTCCATGGTGACCTCTTGGCTTCAATAGTGAATCAACTTGGCTCTCGGCACGGCTTGATTGGGGTTTTCCGTTGCTGACTGCCACTTAGATCCAGTAATTGTTATGGGTTAATCTTGCGACATTACGCCGCCAAGATAATAGTGAGTTTCGCGAATGAACTTTTAGTCATTCGATCATGTCCATTTTCAGGTAACCAAAAACCTCAATCGCACTGAGTGCATGGGAGGTTTAACTTCCGCTTCTGGGGGGGCGGTGAGGCCCGGAACCCGATCGACGAGCGAATCAGGCAATGCTGGTAGGGTCGGCGGGGCTTCCACCCCATTCGAGGAAACGGATCTTGTGAACCTCGCCCTCGCTGTCTTCGTAGACCAGGGTCACCGGTACCACGCCGGTCTTGTCGGATGTATCGGTGCGCTGCAGTACCCGTTTCACATCGATCTCCATCCCGTAGTGGTATTCGACGGCTGAAACATGCGCACCGGGTTCTTGCAGGCTGCTCTGGTCAAAGACACTGGGTGCGAGACTGGAAATCACGGCACTGACAATCGTGGCCATGCTCATAAGGCTGTACCTCCACTGAAGTTCGCTTGACAAGGACTTAATGTGACACGTGGTGAAAGTGAAGTTCACTTGACCGCGACGAACGCGCCTGCCTGAAAAGCCTGTAGTGGCTGCAAACTCCCGGCAATTCCCCACGCTTGACGCCTCTCGACCGTTCGTCCTTTAACCCCCGTATTTGCTGGAAAAAGTCCGTTTTTTAAGGAGGTCATGACATGTCATGACCGATTGTCACGCGTTGGGTATTGGCCGATTTCTGCCTGTCACCGAGGGCTATATCCGACCCATGGAGGACTCTCGGAGGTAATCTTTGGCATCTCCAAAATCACAATGAAACCAACATGCTCCACGTAGTAAAGCGTGCTATCCGTGATTATATTGCTGCAACAGGTGCATTAATGTCCTGCAATCAACCCGTCTTGTTCATCAGCAGGTCAGTTATCACACTGAGGTCACTCATTTGATAACGGCTTCTGACTGAAGGAGAGATGACCATGGTATCTGCGATCCGGTTTAACCAGTTCGGCAACCCTGAAGTACTGAACCAGGAGACACTGAGCGAACAAGCGCCCGGCCTGGGTGAGGTATGGCTTGAGCAAGAGGCTGTAGGTGTCAACTTTCTCGACGTTACCCAACGAAAAGGGGCGGTGCCCATTGCTTTGCCATCTGGGCTTGGGCTGGAAGGCGCGGGGCGTGTCGCCGCTGTGGGTGCGGGTGTCAGCAACGTGCGAGTAGGGGATCGCGTCGCCTATGCCACCGGCCCCTTGGGTTCCTATGCTTCGGCCCGGCTTTATCCGGCAGAGCGGTTGGTCAGAATTCCGGATTCGCTGTCATTTGACGATGCAGCAGCCGTCATGTTCAAGGGCATCACTGCGCAGTACCTGTTGAAAGCCACCTATCCTGTGGGGCCCGGTACAACCATTCTTCTCTACGGTGTGGCTGGAGGGCTGGGGGAAATAATGGTGCCGTGGGCGAAGCACTTGGGTGCCACCGTGATCGGCGTGGTTTCAAAGCAGGCCAGTGTCGAGAAAGCTCTGGCGTCGGGATGCGATGAAGTCCTGGTGTTCGATGCGGACAGCCTGGCTTCCCAGGTCGCTCGTATCACCAAGGATAAAATGGTCGACGTCGTCTATGACCCGATAGGGCGTGTTTCTTTCCAGGCATCCCTGGATAGCTTGCGACCACGAGGCCTGATGGTATCGTTCGGAGCCTCATCGGGTGCGCCGTCAGCCGTGGAACTGTCGACACTCAATACCAAAGGCTCGCTGTTCCTGACACGTCCTTCGTTGGCAGCCCATACGGCGAGTGTCTCTGAGTACCAGGAACGAGCGCAGGATGTGTTGGCCGCCATAGGTGCAGGTATTATCAAACCTTCGGTCCGGGCAAGTTACTCGCTGGCGGACGCAGCATTGGCGCATGCGGACCTGGAGTCGGGGCGTTCATCGGGGGCGATCATTCTAAAACCATGAATCTTGATGTTCTGAACAATCAGCACAGCGACGAAATCGCTGCGTTTCTGGCCGTGGCCTCGCAAGGCTCGTTTGTCGGGGCAGGCCGGCTATTGCAGCGACACCCAACAGTCGTTTCGAAACGACTCGCCGCAATGGAAAAGCGCCTTGGCGTTCGGCTTGTGGAGCGCTCCACCCGCCAGGTTCGAATTACTGAAACAGGTGCCAGGCTGGAGCAACGCCTTCGCTCAGCCATTGAATTGATGAATGAAGCGCAGCAGCAAGCGTCCGAGGGTGCCAGCGAAATCCGCGGTACTTTGCGCCTTGCATTGCCGGCAGCCATGGGCAGACGTTGGCTTGGCCCGATGCTGCCGGAGTTTCTCAAGGCTCATCCGCATGTCTCGATCATCGCTGACTATAGCGAGCGTCTGGTCGACATCATCGATGAAGGTTTTGACGCGGCGATCCGAATCGGAGAGCTGGACGACAGCCGGCTGATAGCCAAAAAACTGAGTGACCATCGCCGGATACTGTGTGCCTCGCCTGCTTACATCACAAAGCACGGCATGCCCGAAACGCCACAGGACCTGATCAGGCACAATTGCCTTCGCTTCAGTGGCCTTGCGTCTTTTCCTCAGTGGAGACTCCATCGCGGCAATGAACTGCAGACGGTTTCTCCCAAAGGAAACCTGACGGCCAATGACAGCGAATCATTACTTGCGGCGGCCTGCGCCGATGCGGGAATACTGGGGGCAGGTGACTGGTTGATGAGCCGTGATATTGCTGCCGGGGGACTGTTGCAGGTCCTTCCTGACTGGCAATTGGATACCGCCGGTGGGGTCTACCTGGTCAGGCCATCAGCCAAGTTTCCGGGTGCCGTGGTCGTCGCGTTCAAACAATGGATTGAGTCAAAGTTTACGCCCGCGCCCCCATGGACCATCTGACAGGCTGACCTTCGATTCACCTGACCGACACATGGCTGCCGGTCATGTGTGTTCATAAAATCAGCATTGCATCAAAGCCAATACAGGATAGTAACGGACCACAACCAGCCGATGCAGAGGGTGATGGCAAGGTAGATCGCCACAATCATCAGAGGCTGATTCCACATGACACACCTCCCATAACCGCTTTCTTTGCATGGGTGCCTGGTAAAACGGGCGCTCGTCGCATGAGCAATAACTCGTCAGAACACTCCAAGGGTCAATTCCATCGCCAGTACAGCGGACAACGCCAGCGTCATCACCAACGCGATAAACATCAGGCCCAACTCGGCCAGCTGCTTATAAAGGGCCATCGGCCGTTTCGTGATTCGAGCAATTGATCTATCAGTGGAAGCCATCACCCATCCTCACTTTTGCGTGGAACACGCACCACAGGCTTGACTTGGGTAGTAAGGCGATGGAACCGCATGGTGGTGTCACGCGTTTCATTTCCTACCCCTCGCGTCATGCCGAATCCGGCGAGCCCCGCCGTCTCCATGATGTCCGGGACGACAGCTGTTGCGGGTACCAGGGGTGGTGCAACTAATGAGCCATATCAATAGGGCGAAGAAAAAACTCAAATTAATTAACAAGCTGTTTGCGAGGGGTTTCAAGCGAGAGAAAGGGAGGAGGGGGGAATATTCCTCAAAGTTGGTGGTAAACGCCTGGTTGGGTGGGTGTAGTACCCCATTTTTGGAGAGAGTAGCGGCCCTGTTTAACCGATCGTTTTTAGTAGGGGCTACTTGTCCCTGAGGCAAGGTGGATTCAACGGGGCGAGAGGGCCGCTTCTAACTGTGGTTTCAACCGGTCGAAGCAACACGCTGAATTCTGTTTAATAGACGAGTGAGTTTTCGGCACCGCACATTACCCGCGGAGAAACATCGATGCCGAGAATCACGTAACCGCTACTCAAGCAGCTGATCTATCAACACCGCATTGGTGTAGATCAAACTGCCGTCACTCGCCCGGTGTCCAACCAGATGGAACTGTCCGCGTTCGTGGTGCAAATAGACACGCATCTGACAGTCGGACAAGGGGGCGTATCCCTCGGGCATGATCAGATCCATCGAGTCCATATCGACATCGACCATGGCTTCCGGCTCGTGGGTCTTCTGCAAGCGCTCTTCGGCCTGCTCCAGACGGAGGTGCAGAGGGCCGTCGACGTAGAAATGAACCTCCCCCATCGGGGTGGACTTTTGGGCGCCGCTGGTTTTGCACCAACCTTCGATCGTCAGGGCACTCATGACGAAACCTCCCATGTGGATTGCTGGAATCTGTAGCTATCGTTCCTGCTCGATGCCATCACTTATGTTGGATGACTGCACAAGGGCAGGGTTCGATTTTTGGCGCCGCTTCTGGCCGACCCTGCTGTCCGTCATCAGACATTCAGTATAGCCGGTCGCCGGGCCTCGCTTGCCAACCTCACGTACAACCCGATGGGCTCTATACTTCTTACTGACTTTGCCGCCCGGATGGGTGGTATTTGTCTGCCCTGCTTGGACGTCAGAGGCGATGCTTTTGCATAACCAATGAACAACAGGAATAGGATGAAGAGGAAATGGCAATAGCAATTGTCCTGATACTAATCGTTATTGCATCAGTGCTATTCCACATACTGGCGCCTTGGCACGCGACACCGGCAGCTTCCAACTGGGGTTCCATAGACACCACCCTGTTCATCACCCTGATCATTAGCGGAATATTTTTCATTGCCATCACGGTATTCATGGCAG
Organism: Pseudomonas sp. BF-R-30; assembly: GCF_019956175.1. NCBI lineage: Bacteria > Pseudomonadati > Pseudomonadota > Gammaproteobacteria > Pseudomonadales > Pseudomonadaceae > Pseudomonas > Pseudomonas sp. BF-R-30. The sequence continues at coordinate 54,113 of NZ_JAHBDE010000012.1, forward strand.
TAGCGGTGATGCGGTATCGTCACAAGGAGGGTGTCAGGGCGGCCTACCAGCCAGAAAATAAAAAGCTGGAACTGTGGCTAATTATCATAACGTCGGTCGGTATTGCCGGGATGTTGGCGCCAGGCCTTGTTGTCTACAACGATTTCATCCGGGTGCCGAAAGAGGCTTACGAACTTGAAGTGGTCGCCCAGCAGTGGCAGTGGGCCTTTCGTTTTCCCGGCCAGGACGCAAAGCTGGGCAAATCGGATATCAGGTTTATTGATGCCGCCAATCCTTTCGGCCTTGATCCCAAGGATCCTGCAGGGCAAGACGATGTGCTTGTAATGAATAATGAAGTTCGCCTTCCGCTCGACCGGCCGGTAAAAGTCTTGTTGCGCGCTAAAGATGTCCTGCACGATTTCTATGTACCGCAAATTCGCAGCAAGATGGATATGGTGCCAGGAATGGTGTCGTACTTTTGGTTTACGCCAACTAAAACCGGAAAATACGAAGTCCTTTGCGCTGAATTTTGTGGCGTAGGTCATTACAACATGCGCGGCCATATGATCGTGGAAGAGCAGGGCGTCTTCGATCAATGGCTCAACGGCCAGCCGACTTTTGCGCAGACATTGACGACAACTGCCAAACCCGGTCGCGACAACGTGTTGGAAAAAGGCCGCCAGTTGGTCGAGCAGCTCGGCTGCAAGGCCTGCCATAGCCAGGATGGCAGCGCCAGTCTCGGCCCGGGATGGAAGGGGCTGTACGGCCGCACTGAACAGTTTGCCGATGGCACCAGTGCGGTGGTCGACGAGGCCTACCTGAAAGAGTCGATTCTCGATCCGAAGGCCCGGCTGGTACAGGGCTACCCGCCGGTGATGGTGGCCTATACTCTCAAAGACGATGAACTGGGCGCTGTCATCGCCCTGATCAAATCACTGGGTGCTGCGGGGCAAGACGATGAACCTTCGACCGGCGAAGCGTCGAGCCCGGGTGAAGACCTGGTGGCGCAGGGGCAGCGACTGGCCGGCTCGCTCGGCTGTCTGGCCTGCCACAGTGTCGATGGCAACAAGGGCGTCGGCCCCAGCTGGCAGGGCCTGTATGGCAAGACGCAAACCCTTGCCGACGATACGAGCGTAAAGGTCGACGAGGGCTATATCAAAGAATCGGTTCTGCATCCCAATGCCAAAATCGTCAAGGGCTATGCAGCCGTCATGCCGACCCTGGCTCCGAGTGACGAGGAGCTCAATGCACTGATCGCTTTTATCAAATCCAAAGCGAATGCTGACGCTGATGCGAGCAAGGCGGAGCCAGGGAAGTAGCCGTAAAACAGCCAGGAATGCACTGAAACTTCGGCAGGAGGATGACGTGATGGCCTATGCGGAGCAAGCCGAGACAGAAGCACTGCACGAGCCCAAGAGTTTCCTGACCAAATATATCTGGAGTCAGGACCACAAGGTCATAGCCATTCAATATTCCTTGACGGCCATCTTCGTGGGTCTTATCGCTCTGGTGTTGTCCAGCTTGATGCGCATGCAGATAGGTTTCCCCGGCAGTTTAGCGTTCATGGACGCCAGTACTTACTATCAGGCGATGACCATGCACGGCATGATCATGGTCATTTACTTGCTCACAGCCTTGTTTCTGGGTGGTTTCGGCAACTATCTGATCCCGCTGATGGTGGGCGCCCGGGACATGGTCTTCCCCTATGTCAACATGCTCAGCTACTGGTTCTACCTGGTGGCGGTACTGGTGTTGCTCAGCAGTTTTTTTGTCCCTGGCGGCCCCACAGGTTCGGGCTGGACGCTCTATCCGCCACAGTCCATTACCCAGGGGACACCGGGGGTCGAGTGGGGCATTGTCCTGATGCTCGTCTCACTGGCGATTTTTATTGTCGCCGCCACCATGGGCGGGTTGAACTACGTCACCACGGTGTTGCAGGCGCGCACGCACGGCATGACCTTGTTTCGCATGCCGCTCTCGGTATGGGGCATCTTCATGGCCTCGATCATGGCCTTGCTGGCCTTCCCGGCGTTGTTTGTCAGTGCGGTCATGATGCTGTTCGACAAGCTGTTGGGCACCAGCTTCTTCATGCCAGCGATGATCTCGCTGGGGCAGCAGCTCGATCACCAGGGTGGCAGCCCGATATTGTTCCAGCACCTGTTCTGGTTCTTCGGTCACCCGGAGGTCTACATCGTCGCTCTCCCTGCGTTTGGTCTGGTCTCCGACTTGATCAGTACCCATGCGCGTAAAAATATCTTCGGCTACCGAATGATGGTGTGGGCCATTATTGCGATTGGCGTACTCAGTTTTGTGGTCTGGGCGCACCACATGTATGTCAGTGGAATGAACCCGTACTTTGGCTTTTTCTTCGCCGTCACTACTTTGATTATCGCGGTGCCGACGGCGCTGAAAGTCTATAACTGGGTACTGACCCTGTGGCGCGGCGACATCCATCTGACCGTCCCGATGCTGTTTGCCCTGGCCTTTATCGTCACCTTCCTGGTCGGCGGTCTGACCGGGTTGTTTCTCGGCAATGTGATCGTGGACATCCCGCTCTCGGACACCTATTTCGTCGTGGCCCATTTTCATATGGTCATGGGGGTAGCCCCGGTACTGGTGGTGTTCGGCGGCATTTATCACTGGTACCCGAAAGTCACCGGGCGCCTGTTGAACGACACCCTGGGCAAGTTGCATTTCTGGATAACCTTTCTGGGCACCTACGCCATTTTCTTCCCCATGCACTACTTGGGTTTCCAGGGCATGCCACGTCGCTACTACGCCTATGAAAACTACGCGTTCATCCCGCAGTCCGCGCAAGACTTGAATGCCTTCATTACGGTGGTCGCATTGACTGTCGGCGTTTCCCAGTTGCTGTTCCTGTTCAACCTGGCCTGGAGTGCATTCAAGGGCAAGCCCGCAGGCAGTAATCCCTGGGGTGCGGCCAGTCTGGAATGGCAAACGCCGGACACCCCGCCGAAACACGGTAACTGGGGCGCGAAGTTGCCGGTCGTGCATCGCTGGGCCTATGACTACAGTGTGCCGGGCATAGAGCAGGATTTCGTGCCGCAAACGGTCTCCGCCGAGGAGCTGGAGCAGATGCGGCAACTCAGTGCCGGAACCAAGGCGGACATCAAGACATGAACAGGCTGCTATTGAGAAACGCCGACGGCGCTGATCCCGGCGGTAGCTGGAGTCGCGACCCTGAGGGTATTCCGGCCGCCGAGGATGCCGATAGAAGGCAAACCGCAAGGGTAGGCCTGCGCTTGTTTCTGGTGGTGGTGAGTTCGTTATTCTTCCTCTTCCTGATCGCCTTTATTGCCCGTTCTCAAATGGCCGACTGGCTACCCCTGACAGAGCCTTTGGCGCCGTTAGACAATCTCCGGCCGCTCTGGCTGAATTCGGCTTTTCTGGTATTGAGTTGCATCGCACTGCAATGGTCGCGTATGGCCGCCCGAAAGGCTCGGCTGGGCGCAACGGTCATTGGTTTTGCATTGGGGGGTGTGTTTGCCATTGCCTTTCTGGCGGGGCAACTCTGGGTCTGGCAGCAGTTTGTCGCCTGGGGCTACTTTGTCGCCAGCAATCCGGCCAACAGTTTCTTCTACCTGTTGACCGGCCTGCATGGGCTCCACCTGCTGGGCGGGCTGATCGCCTGGTGCTGGATCGTCGCCAGATTTCTGCGTCATGTGCCACTGGCGCAGCTTGGTGCCAGCGTAGAGCTCTGTGCCATCTATTGGCATTACTTGCTGGGCCTTTGGTTCGTGCTTTTCGCGCTGCTGGCCAGCACGCCGCAAACCTATGAAGCCATCGCCAGATTCTGCGGCCTGAGGTGAACAGTCATGGCATTGCACCCACAAGCCCAAGTCGAATCCAGTTCATCCAATCCACCAGGTTCGCCGCCTGCACCGGGATGGCAGGGCATCGCCAGCGATTGGTCCTCGGATAAAGAGGCCTTCAAGCAGGTGCCTTGGGGCAAGGCGATGATGTGGATATTCCTGCTCAGCGACACGTTTATATTCACCTGTTTTCTGACCGGATACATGTCGGTACGCATGACCATCACCAGCGCCTGGCCGAACCCCAGTGAAGTATTCGCATTGACGATCGGCGGCAAGGAAATCCCGCTTATTCTGATCGCCATCATGACCTTTGTGCTGATCAGTAGCAGCGGCACCATGGCCATGGCCGTCAATTTCGCCTATCGCCGTAATCGCGCGAAAACCGCGGCCCTGATGCTGGCGACCGCTGCCTTGGGTGTGACTTTCGTCAGCATGCAGGCATTTGAATGGAGCAAGCTCATCGCAGAAGGGGTGCGTCCCTGGGGGAACCCCATGGGAGCGGCGCAATTTGGCGCCAGCTTTTTCATGATTACCGGTTTTCACGGACTGCATGTATCAATCGGCGCCCTCTACCTCAGCATTGTGGCGCTGAAGGTATGGCGCGGAGATTATGAGCGCTCCGGCAACTATCAGAACGTCGAGATAGCCGGGCTTTACTGGCACTTCGTGGATCTGGTGTGGGTATTTATTTTTGCATTCTTCTATTTATGGTAGAGGAGCACGGGTGATGGCACATGCTCAGGGTCAGCAACATCCAATCAGTTTGTACCTTAAAATCTGGGGACTGTTATTCGTCCTCAGCACGCTGTCGTACCTTGTCGACTATTTCCACTTTCATGGCTACCTTCGGTGGTCCCTGATCATCACGTTCATGTTGTTGAAGGCAGGTTTGATTGTCTCCATCTTCATGCATATGGCATGGGAGCGCCTGGCATTGGTCTACGCCATATTGGTGCCACCGTTGTGTTTACTGGTGCTTATCGGGCTGATGGCCTCCGAGGCAGACTATATTTTCCTCAGCAGGGGCATTTTCTTTGGCCAGTAGGCAAGCAGCTTTCGGATGGCCTTGAGTCCCCAGGCGCTAACCCGATATCACTCGCTTGAACTGATGCCATTTGTGCTGCCAGGCCACTGTCCAGTGGGGGGCTGCCGTTCCCGTGCCGGCGATCTTCAGCTTCGGATGCTGTTTGATGACCTGGTCCAGTACCGATTCCTGATTCGGTTCAACATCCACGAAGAAGATATGTTTCCCTTCTTTTACTGCCTGTTTGAAATTGCGGAAGTGAGTGTTCGGCACCTGGAACCCAAAAAAACCGCCTTCCCAGATGCAGAAGCCCAATACAACAATGGCAAGGAAGATAAAGGGCATCCAGCCTGCGGCGGATTCGGTCCAGCCCATCCAATAGGCGCCACCCAGGACCAGCGCTGCGAGTGGCACGCCGATCACCGCACCAATCTCACCAGAGTGAACAGCATCCTGTTCCATCAGCGAGCTGATCTCGTGGAGGTGATGTTCTTCTACATCAGCAACTTTTTCACTGAGCACATGAATCTGTTCGGAATTGATGCCGCTGGCTTCCAATTCATATTCAACGTTTTCAAGATCGTTGAGATTGTCACTGATGTAATAGTGTCGGTTCATGCCACACCTCCCATCTCGGGTTTGCTGCAGACCTCCTCTGTCCGGCAGCACTTGGCAGCTGTACTGTGGGGAACGTTGCACACCCGGTGCAATTTGAAAAAAGTATAGCACTCACCATCCTGCGGACCGGTCACTGGCTGATCTGCACAATGACCGGACCTTCCGTCACGATCGGCGGGTTCGCGCGGATATTCGATGCATTTTTCTGAATCCAGTCACGCGCGACTTTCAGGCTTGCATCGCTGCCGGCCTTGTCCGTGCAAACAGTCACCGCTGTACCACCATCACCCGTATTCAACAGTGTGTAGCTGACGAGGCCAGGCACTGTCCGCAGGGTCGCTTCGACGTCGGCATTGCGCTCTTCCAACAACTCGAAAAGCTGCTTTGCTCCAGTACCCAGGTAGGTTCTTATAACCGCATACATAGTCGTCTCCCTTGGGAGTGTCGCCTTGATGCCAATCCAGATCCGTTGATGGCCGCTATTACTCAAGGCTTCAGCTCGCCTTGATTTATTAAGCTTAGCCAAACGTCGGCGACAATCGTAATGCAACGACCACCGGCCATTTTTGCCGTCGTGAATAGCGATGGCAAATTAGTGGCTATGCTTGGTCAGGTACCTGTACGCGTTGGAGGGGAACACCGTCCAGCAGGCTCGTGAAAACGTGATCATCTCGCTTCAGGCGTTATCACAATTTGCCCTTGTGCCACGGAGTCGTCACTAATATGAAAAAAAAAGAAGCTAAAGCCAAAATAAAAGACCTGATCTCGTCCGGAGTACCTAAGTCGGAAGTATTCACTCGGCTCTCAGGACAAGGGATCAAGGACAGTCTGCTTGCTCGCTTGATCGCTTCAACTGCTGACCCCTACCTCTGTGATATACATGATCGCAAGGTTAATGCCGTTATTACGCTAATGTTTATCCAGGCAGCATTAGCTGTTCTAATCGGCTTTGGTATAGGTTCAACTATTGGACCTAACGCTAGATGGATAATTGGCGGTTTGAGCGCACTTGTCCCGCTCTTGTTTGCCTGGGGCTTCTACAATCACTTGGCAGGAGCTTACAATGCTTACATTGTTCTATCCATGGGCTCGGCAGCGAAGCAGTTTGAAGGGTTGATCTCAGGCTCCATCCCAATGTTTGTCGGCTCGGTTATAGGTATCGGAATGTTTGCTTTTGTATACTACGTTCGCCAGAAGATATTTCCAGATTTGGCTTTTTTTTCACCAAGAAAAGTCAGGGGGCAATATGTGTTTTCTAATTGAAGAAGCGATTGAAGTAAGTCGCTTGAATAGTGCGAAATAAATAATGGGGGTGCTTGAGTGGAGGCGCGGGGCCAGATCTGTTTTTCACGTTAACCTGAACAGTGGTGGCTCCAGACTCGCTGCGGGAAAATGAGGGATTGAAATGCAATGGCCGAAAGGAGGTTTTGAGCAGATCAGGTTGACCTTCGGTGTCTTCGGAGTGGCCATATTGATTTTGCTCATTATTATTGATTCCTATGGCTACCGTGGAGCCGACATTGAGTTCATGCGTGGCAGGGCAGTTCATTTCAGCGGTAGTAAAGTGTCCGTAATCACAGTTCGAGATTCGGAGACCGGCCGATATAAACAGCTTGATTATCGATTAACCCGCGCACCCGGATTGTTCAGGGAGGCAAAAGGTAAAGAGATTGAGTTGTCTTTCATAAATGGCAGCTTGCTGGACTGCAGCGTCGATGGCGTGAAGCTTTGCTCTGCTCGATGTTCTTCAGGAGGTGAGTGCGAAGAATTATATGAATCCAGGGAAAGCAGAAAGGCTCGTTTTCTCGTATTCATGTTTTTTTCGTTCTCGGCATTTGCTCATCTGATGCTCATGTGGAAAAGATGGAAGCTCAGGAACTGCCGCGGAACTATTTAACCAATCTGTTGCATCGGTTGAATCCACGGCCGATTGCTGCCTGCTACGAGGCGCAGCTATCGGCCCAAGATCCAAAACGCGATCAGCACAACGACTTCTGGTAATAGAACCGGGTATGTCCCGGTGGATAATCTGCCAGGCGGCCGAATTCGGAGTAACCAAGTTTTCGATAAACCCGGGTGCCTGAAAGCTGAAAGTCTCCAGCCAGATACCAATACAGTGCTTTTTCTGCGCGACTTCTTCAGCCATGCGCATTAGCCGTTCTCCGATACCCTGGCCACGCATCGACTCGGGAACGCTGACAAGATCGATGAGCAGCCATCGATAAGAGACCTTGCCGTACAGTCCGCCAATGACTTCGTTACTGTCTGGGTCTCGTAGCAACAGAGCAAATGTTTCATGTGCGTCGTCTCCACCGTTGACCTGGTTATGGGCCAGCAACGGGGTCAAAATTCCCAGCCGCTCTGCTTCAGTAGCATTTTCAGAAAGTTGGATTTTTACAGACATGGTGCTCTCCCTGAGCGGTGAGTAACCGGGTCAACAAGGTATCCCAGTCCAGTCACCCCATGGTGGATCAGTGAATACATCAAGTTGTCGGTTTTTTCAGATGGCCTGAATAGCCGCTTTTGGCCGTGTATTCAACCTGTCGAGCTTCTGCTGCGCGTCATGTGTATGAGGGCCGAACGGCCGTTTCCCAAAGAAGGTCGCTCCTCAATGGCATAAAGCACAAATCCAAGCTTGGGGTATAGCAGCAGCCCTGCCGTGTTTTCGTTGAAACAGGAAATCTGCACCTCGTTGGCTCCGTAACGCTCGAATGCCAAGGCGGTCATCGTCTCTATGATAAACGTGGCCACTCCTTCGCCCCGAGCGCTCGGTGAGACGATGACATTGCCGATACAGCAAACGCCATTGCGTTCAGCTCGATAGAAATTGGCAAACCCAACGACAGTCCCATTGATCTCCACGACGGTAGAGTCGAAGCGTTGGGAGATCGCGGTAATCAACTGCGTTTCCGTTAGCGGGAAGTGCGCTTTCGGAAACATGAAAAACAACTCTTGAGCGTTCTGAGGAAAGCCGCAGATCATTTTTACGTCGCTAGCCTTCACTGGCCTGTGGTTCAGTTTCATTGCTCGTCTCTAAGCTCCATGAGTCAGTACTTTAGCTGAGTCCCAAGGCTAGCGCAGGGTGACGGAAAGCAATGATGTGTCCGCCAATGGTCGATTGAAGCTGACATGAAGGGCGGTTGACGCCCCATGGCGGACAGTCCATCCGGACACTAGAGTCCGGTGTTGGATTGATGAGCCGCCCAGTGTTTCATCTCTTCTGCAATGAAGTGGTTCACCAGGTCACTGTACATCCTCTCGATTGCATCCGGGCTCAGGCCCTCAGCTTCGGCCCACTCGCGTCTTGTCGCCAACATGGCCTTGAAACGCTCCGGAGCACGCACCGAAGTCACTGAGGTCTTGTACTTCGAGGCAGCCAGTACGTAGTGAAAACGCTTGCCCAACAGTTTGATAACAACCTGATCAAGGGCATCGATTTCACGTCGAATATCCTCCATTCCTGCACACTCTTCGGGCTGCAACTGATTGATGACGTCCATGTAGGTGACTCCGTTTACTGAAAAAATCGTGGGCCTTCGCAAGAAGTATCGGGGTTGGCTAAGGCGGATCGGCGAACTCTTTAGACTGCGTTAATCGATAGGGCAGTGGGCGAGGGTGACGGTGTTTGAGTGACCGCTGATAGTTGCCTGTCACGAATTTTTTCATCGAGACAATCAGGACTCGCTGAATTTTCGGCCAGAAAACCGGATTAATCGCTTACTCAAGAGCCCTGCAAACAAGCGTCGGCTGAAGCATTGCCAGTTGCTCACGAATTGCATGTTCATCGGCAGGAACAAGACAGTACGCGAGCCCGATTCGACTGATCAGCGCGATGATGTTCTCAAGCGACGCGACAGACCCGTTGCTGCGTTCGACATAACGACGATAGGGCTCTTCCAGCAAATCACGCCACATCGGTGCGATGTTTTCGAGGATGTAGGTGAACACCTCCAGGGTTGAGTTCTTCGTCAGGTAGCTATGGTGGAAGCCGCCGTTATGACGATCCAGGTAGCGTACGGAGAAACACACGCACTCTGTGAGATAAGCCTCGAAGTCATCTTCGAACTCATTCAGGGAGCGTTGCATTTCCTCAAAAAAGGCAGCGTTCTCTGCACTGACGACAGCCTGAATCAGCTCCTTCTTGGAACCAAAATACCGGTACAGGGTGCGTCGCGAGATGTTGGCACCGCGGGCCACGTCATCGATCGAGAAACCTTCGGCGCCCTCGGCAATCATCGCGTCGAGGGCGGCACGCAGGATCAGCGACCGGCCATCACTGGCGTTTTCCATCCTGCTGGCATCACCCCAGCGTAATTGTCGACTCATTTGCACCTTCACACGCTCGGGGGGCGGGGCGGGCATTCGTGCCCGGCCCTTGGGAAAAGCAATTGAGCCCGATTTTCACATGGCATGGCACAAAAAGCCATTTCGTGCCAATCTCTGGCACAGATAATAAAAAGTGTGACATAGGGTTGACCATTTAACAGGAGGTATAGCCATGACCAGAAGTCAGCAGGACTCGAACCGGGACGACGAGTTTGATGTGGTGATTGTCGGTTCGGGCGCCGGGGCCTTGACTGCAGCACTGCGAGCGCACGACAACGGCTTGTCGGTACTCGCGATTGAAAAGAGCGATGTCTATGGCGGTACCACGGCGGTATCCGGGGGAGGGATCTGGATTCCGTGTAACGACCAGATTGCCGCACTGGGGGGCAGCGATTCATACGACGAAGCGATCAGCTATCTGCGCGAGGTGGTTGGCGAAGATTTTGATCAGCAGCGCATCGACGCCTATCTCGAAAATGGCCCGAAAATGGTTGAGTACCTGGCACGTCAGGCGCGCACGAATTTTCGCGCAGTGCCACGCTACCCCGACTACTACCCGGACCGTAAAGGTGGCAAGCCCGGCTACCGCACCATGGAGCCGGCCCCGTTCGACGGGGCACGCCTGGGTGAACACTTCGAGCTGTTGCGGGCGGCTTCGCCGGCGACCCTGATTGGCGGGCGTATCGCCATGACCCAGGTCGAGGCCCACACCATCCTTGCCAAGGAGCGCGGCTGGCTGCTGCTGACCGCCGGGCTGGCGTTGCGCTACCTGAGTGATTTTCGCTGGCGTCGCCGCAGCCGGCGAGATCGCCGCCTGACCCTAGGTAACGCCTTGGTGGCGAGCCTGCGCGCAGCCTTGGCCGAGCGAGGCATTCCCTTGTGGCTGCAAACCTCGATGCAATCATTGCAACTGGATGAGGGCCGGGTGGTTGGCATCGATGTGCTGCGCGAGGGGCGCACTCAACGCCTGCGGGCGCGGCACGGTGTGGTGCTTGCCTGCGGCGGTTTCGAGTCGAACCAGGCGATGCGCGAACTGTATCTGCCCCGGCCCACGCAGGCCCAATGGACGGCGGCGCCGCCGATAAACCATGGCGACGGCATTCGCGCCGGGCTGGAGGCCGGCGGTGCGGTGGCGCTGATGGAACACACCTGGGGCGCTCCGACAGTGAAGGTGCCAGGGGAGTCGAGCCAGCGCGCCCTGTTCGTTGAGCGTGCGGCGCCCCGTTGCGTGATGGTCAATCGACTGGGCCAGCGCTTCGTCAATGAAGCCGCGCCCTACACGGACATCATCTATGCGATGTATGCCGACCATCAGCGCACCCAGGCCAATGCACCGGCCTGGCTGGTATTCGATGCCGAGTACCGCAAGCGCTATCCCTGCGGTGTGTTGCTGCCGGGCAGTGTGCAGCCGGACAGCAAGATCCCCGCCGGCTGGCTCGACAATGTGATCTACCGCGCCGAAACACCGGCCGAGCTGGCAACCAAGATCGGCGTCGACGTCGCCGGGCTCGAAGCTACCCTCGTGCAGATGAACCGATACGCCGCCGCTGGCGTTGATCCGCAGTTCGGCAAGGGTGGCAACCTGTTCGACCGCTACTACGGTGACACCACCTGCAAACCCAACCCCTGCCTTGGCCCGATCGATCGCGCGCCGTTCTATGCCTTGCGCATCGATCCGGGCGAGTTGGGTACCAAAGGCGGACTGCGCACCGACGCCTGCGCGCGCGTGCTGCGCCCGGACGGCTCGGCCATTGCCGGTTGCTATGCGGTGGGCAACACCTCGGCTGCGCTGATGGGCAAGACCTATCCCGGCCCCGGTTCGACCATTGGCCCGGCGATGACCTTCGCCTTCATCGCTGCCGATCACATCGCCGCCGAATCGGCATCAGCCACCAACAGGACTCAACAATGAACCATGTGATGAAACAGGTACGACTCCACGGCCCTCGAGACCTGCGGATGGACGAAGTCCCTTTACCATCCCCGGGTGAGACAGATGTGCTGATCGAAGTCGCCGCGTGCGGTGTTTGCGGGAGTGACCTGGGCTTCTATGAGAGCGGGGGCATTCGCCGCGATGGGGCACCGATGCCATTGGGGCATGAGTTCTCCGGGGTCATCCGCGAGGTGGGCACGGCAGTCGTCCACTACCGGCCCGGCATGCGGGTAGTGGTCAATCCCATGGCCAACGGCGCGATGATCGGCGTGGGTAGCGATGAGGGGGCGCTGGCGAACCTGGTCCGGGTGCGCAACGTAAACAGCGGCCCGATTCTGCATCAACTGCCCGCGAACCTTCCCCTGGAGGTGGCCGCCCTTGTCGAGCCGCTGGCGGTGGCCTTGCACGCGGTCAATCGCTCACGGGTGACGGCCGGTGAGTCTGTCCTGGTCCTTGGTGCCGGGGCCATTGGCCTGGGAATCGTCGCGTGCCTGAAGGCCCGGGGCATCAGCCAGATCGCTGTGGCTGACCTGTCTGCCGGGCGCCTGGAGATTGCTGCCGGGCTGGGGGCGAACCTGACGCTCGATCCGACACGAGACGACCTGTGGAGCGAACTCGCACGGGCCCATGGCAGCGTGCCGACTTTCCTGGGGACGCAAGCGCCCGCGACCCAGGTGATCTTCGAGTGTTCAGGGGTGAGCAGCGTGCTGCACGAGGCCATCGCCAGGGCCCGGGATGCCGCCCGCATCACCGTGGCAAGTGTCTACAAGCAACCGCAGGCTTTTGACTTCTCGATCCTGCAGGTCAAGGAACTCGAACTGATCGGCACCCTGTGTTATCCGACGGAGTTCGCGCAGGCACTGGAGCTGCTGGCATCCGGCGCATTCGACCCGGAATCCATGATCAGCCACCGTTTCTCGCTCGATGACGTCGCGCAGGCTTATAAAACGGCGGCTGACCCACAGCGGTCGGCCAAAGTCATCATCAAGCCCTGAACCATCGCACGGCCGGCAATGCCGGCCGTGCTGTTTATCAGAGGTGCCGGGCCGGGCCTGCGGGTGCAGTGGCCGCCGCATAGATCTCGGAAATGGAGGGATTGCGTCGAAGCGTCTGTCCGCCGCTGACATGAATGACCTGACCGGTCACGAAGCTGGACTCGTTGCTGGCCAGCCAGAGTGCCGCATCGGCCACGTCGGCGGAAACACCACTGCGCCCGAGGGGGATTTCGCGGTGATAGAGGGCAGCGATAGACGGGCTCAGCAGTCCGCCACCCGACATCGGCGCATCGGCAACACCACCGGGGGCAATGGAGTTGGCCCGGATCCCGTGCTGACCGAATTCGTGAGCGATGCAACGGATGACGTGGTCGATGCCGGCCTTGGTGCCCATGTACGCGGCGTGGTTGTCGAACATGATACTGGCCGTGACCGACGAGATCTGGATGATTGATCCCCCCGTCGGCATATGACGCAGCAGTGCCTGAAAGTACTGGAACGGGCCGGTGAATTGCACCGCGTTCATTTTCTCCAGGTCTTCGCGGCTGTGTTCCAGGAACGGCTTCAAGAGCCCCCAGCCCGTGGCATTGACGCCGATGTCCAGGCCGTTCAGGCACTGCTTGCTCTGCGCCACCAGATCGTCGACCTCGGCCTGCGAGGTGATATCGCACGCCAGCCAAGGCACCCCGAGTGACTGTGCAACCGCCGCCACTGCATCGGCGCGGCGCCCTGAAACCAGCACGCGCGCCCCTTGTTCGACATAACGTCGAGCCACGGCTTCGCCGACGTTGCCAGGTGCCACACCCAGCACCAATGCCGCCTTACCTTCAAGTCGTTTCGACATGCTGTCCCTTACGCCCCCACATCAAAAATGTGAACCGGATCCGTGCCATCCCAGTGCCTGGCGGCTTCAATGCCCTGCTGGATCAACTCGCGCATCCCGATCCCATGGATGATTTCGTAAAGCACTCCAGGCTCCGAATGGTTTTCCAGATAGGCCACGCGGGTCGTCGGGTTGCTGGCTTCAAAAACAATTTGCAACCCGGTCGCAGTCAATCGCACAAGGGTCTGGTCGAAGTCATCGACGACCCAGGCGACATGGTGCATGCCCCGGATTGGAAGGCCTTCAGCATCTCGATAGGGCGACTTCGCATCGTTGGTCACCTGGATCAGCTCGATCTGGATATCCCCTTGATAAGCAAGCCCGACATCGATCGTGACAGTGACCGGTTCACCTCGATACTTGCCTTGGAGGCTGACGTTGCGAAAGAGCGTCCAGGGCCCGACACCGAGATGCTGTCGCCAGCGTTCCATGCTTTGTTCCAGGCTCTCGACCAGATAACCGATCTGACTGATCGGACCAAGCAATGCACTGCTCATGACGCCTCCTTGGGAGTGATGTCATTGGGAAAAGGCTACTGACGAAGGTTCAGCCCGGGGTTGGGCTCTGTGACGCCAGTGGTGGTTATGGCACAAAAATCAAATTGTGCGCCAAGCATAATGGCACAAAATTGTTTATGTGTGTCACGCCGATCAAGGGAGTCGGGTGAGCCTTTCGCCGACGTCTCGCTGGAGGACGGAATGATTTGCCATGCAAACAACAGCCCTGCTCGTGGGCGCGAATGAGTTGGCTATGTTGTTCGCGGGGAACCGAAATCGCGATTGCACTCTCGATTTGGCGTAGGCCCCGGCAGTGGACAGACATTCGAGACGAGCTTGATAGACGGCGCTCGGAGAGAAAGGCTTGAGCCATAGCTCGTGTAGCGGAAGTCCGCTTCTGGCCGATTTATGCCTGTCGCGACGGGCTGAAACCGACCCAATATAGATAGTCCGTCCCAATCTGGATGGCGGTGGGCTTGCTTGTTTTCGACGGTGGCCGCTATTTGTGGCACACGCGGCGGTTAGCAGGTAGACAAAATGTGGCGAGGATAAGGCAGATTTAAGGGCATCCCCTGGCTCCTTCATCGAGTATCTGCGTTGAAATCCAGCACCCGCGTGACACCGCCAAAGTGACGCGATCTCGTGCCTAATGGATCAGCAACGGCTCTCAGCCTTCGGGGCAGGTAGCCAGAGGCCAACCGATGCGCGCTGCACGGAGAAGGCTGGCCTTAACAACCAAGCGGTGAAATGGGGCAATAACGAATATGTAGGCCCGGCCTAGACGGTTGTGGCACTGGACCACGGTTGAAAAAACGAGTTGGCGACTGCCTTCTGGCTCTGCCTCTCCAGAACATAGGATCGAAATCCGGAAGTCGAGGTGCTTGTCGTCCTCTCCCAACACGACTTCAGTCTGGTTCGAGCTGTAGACCTTGAAGATTTGAATCCGATTCGCAAGCGTTGCCAAATGTTTGGCTGTCTTGAGACCAAAACAGGCAACGATAGTGTCTCGGACTTTCATGAGCCATCCGATCCAGGATGGCTGGTGGGAAAGGATGAATCGAGCTAGCAAATCTGGATTGCTGGAGGTGCCCGCCGGGAGCCGAATCGCAAAAGCGTCTGCTAGGTTCATCGACTTGTAAAGGTGGGTGATGCCGGACCTCGAGGGTACAGGCACGGACATAATGAGCTCAAATTCTCGGGGCATCGGGGATCTCTCCTGAGTTCTAACTACCAATTAGATGACGTGCCATGTCGCGTTTCTTGTTGCGATGGTTTGTCGTATAACGCTCCTTGTCGGATACTGAGCCCGATCAAGACATCATAGAGCTCTTGCTGCCCAGCTGGAAGAACAGGGAGCAACGTCGCACGGCGCTTGCCGACATCGAACCAGGATTCAACCAACCATCCCACCAGATAGAGCGCCGAAAGGCATCCACCAGCGGTTGCAACGTTCCCTTGGCATACAAGAGGCTGGTCCACGGGCTCAAGTCCCAGAGCTTGCAAGCTCGATCGTGCATCCGGGTGTGTAGTTGCTTGGCCGCTGAGCAGCCCAAGCCGTTCGAGAATGAAAGCTCCGGCGCATATGGAGCCGATTCGCTGGCGTCTGGAGTCAAGTTCAAACGACGGCAGGAAATCTGGGGCGGCAAGTGCGGCGGGTATCCCTTCCTTGCCGCTGACGAACAATACCGCGTCGGCACTATTGGCCTCGGAAAGCGGACCGTGCACCGGAACAGGCAGGCCGTGCGCCGATCGCACGATAGCGCTAGCACCCAATATTCGGACGTGCCAGTCCTCAGTGTTGCGGCCTAAAATGTCCCACATCAGGAATAGGTCGATATCAGTGAATTGGTCAAAAGCAACCAGAACGATTTTCTTCAAGGCGAGCTCCATGAAAAGTGCTAGCGTGCAAAACGCAACGGCCATCTTTGCTGGTGTTCGCAGCGTATCAATCGGTTGCGCACCATACACAGTCTGTATGGCGCTAAATATGGAGCGAAATAACTGGTGGGAAAACTAACTCGCAACCATTGGATCGCAGCTGGTTTTGAGGCCCTCGACCAAATAGGACATAGTGGCGTTTCGGCCGAGAGTCTATCGCGCCGATTGAATGTGACCCGCGGATCCTTCTATCACCATTTCCGCAATCGCGAAGACTTTGTCCGCACCTTGCTGGCCGCTTGGGAAGAAGACTACACGGAGCGCATGCTCGCTTATGCGGCGCAGGGTCGTAGCGCGGGCGAAATCTTGAAACGCTACTTGAGTATTGCCGCTGAGAAACAACCTGGGCGGGAAGTTTCCATCCGAGCCTGGTCGCTGCACGATCCGTTGGTAGGCGAGTTTCAGCAGCGTGTTGACACAAGACGACTGGACTTCGCGATACGGACGTGCCGCCGCTTGGTCCCTATGCCAGGCGAAGCAGAAGTGATTGGTCGGGTGGCCCATCTGTGCCTGATTGGTGGTCAACAGGCAGGGCTGCGGCGTGATGCCGCTCGCTTCAACAGTTTCCTGCATCGAGCCTTTTCACTTTTCGAAGGGGCTCTTCCACCGTGGCGGGCCTAAGTCATGAGCTAAATTGGGTAACTGAATAAATAGAGTTCGCGTGCCGCTAAATTCTCGGCAGCACTCAATTCCTTCACCGAGTGGCTGCTTGAACGCCATTCCCTTCAAGGCAAGCCGCCTGGCTAACGCGATCTACCAATCTCCAGCTCTAGTGCACGCCATTGGTCTCATAGGGCTAACGTCCATGCCACTGGCCTACGGCACTAATTTGAGTACGGCCTTCGCCGCACGCATACCCTGCACAAGGCGTATTCCTCGTACGCTTACCGATGTTCGTTGGGCAATACCAGATGTGTATCACTTGCCGATCCAAAAATCAGGACCTGCCGAGCGACCGCTTTTGGCCGATTCTGTTGAAAAAGTCGACCATGGTTTCCACGACAGAAAAGTACGCGCTTGAGATTGAAATCTTTACTTTGAACAGAGGATTCCGGGTTCAGATTTCGCGTAGCGGCGCGCGGAAAAGGCGTTTTCAGCGGTCAGTATGCGAGCAGTCTGGAAGTACCGACTTTTTCAACAGAATCGACCCATTGCAGACATTCGCCGACCACAATTGAGCTTTCGTTGAGTGCTATGGAAAGCTGATCATCAATTCGTCAAAGCTCTTTTCTTCAGTCGAAAGCTGACATCAGTATTGGCTATTCGTTAATGCCAGAATGAACAGAAATGATTGCGATTGGGGACAAAAGATATGGGCTATCCAGATCGCTAGTCTCATGTCAGTCTCGTGGCAGACATTCTTTCCGCTAGTTCCTGAGGTTTAGCGTTGATTCGTGTAGAGGCAACATGAAAAAAGTGAAGTTGGATCGTATCAACCGAGCAATCCTCGAAAATCTGCAAAGCAATGCCCGGATCAGCAATCTGGAGCTGGCCGAGAAAATCAATCTCTCTCCCAGCGCCTGCCTGCAAAGAACCAAGGCGCTGGAGGATGCCGGTTACATCCGTGCCTACATGGCATCGATCGATATCGACGCAATCTGTATCAACGTCATGGCCTATGTCATGTTCAGCTTGCGTGATCACGCCGGACATCTGCGTGTTCAATTCGAACGCTTCATTGCCAAGCGTCGCGAGCTGGTCGACTGCCTGAAGGTCGATGGCGAGTTTGACTACATTGCCCTGGCCACCTGTTCGACCGTTACCGATTTCAACACGCTCTGTGAACAGCTGCTGGATGAGAACCCCAACATCCTGAAAATCAGCAGCAACATCATTCTCGACAAAACCAAGTGGTTTGCCGGCTACCCGCTAGAGAATCTGATTTGGCGTGAGTGACGGCGCGCGATCTGCACAATCTGCGGTAAGTGCGCGTGCATACCGCAGCAAGTGCAATGCACGCGGGCTATCTCAATCTTTTGCACCGTCGTCTTTGCAGACAATAGTGGTTTTATCCTGAGGGAGAGAACAGCCATGTCTGCATCTGCGTACGTTACCCTGGAAACGGCACTGGGGGCCTTTACACTCGAGCTGTTTGGCCAACAGGCACCGCTGACCACCGCGAACTTTCTGGCCTACGTGGACAGTGGTCGCTATGACGGCAGCAGTATTTTTCGCATCGTCAATCCGTCCAATCAGCAACCGGAAGACCCGGTGCGCATCAGTGTCGTGCACGGAGGCACGCGCCCCCTGGCAGCCGATAATTTGCCCATGATCCAACTCGAAAGCACACTGCAGACCGGCTTGAGCCATCGACATGGCAGTGTGTCGTTGGGACGTGACGAGGCCAACAGTGCCGAGGGTGATTTTTTCATCTGTATCGGTGATCAACCGCACTTCGATCATGGTGGCGCTCGCCATCCTGATGGGCTGGGCTTTGCGGCGTTCGGGCAGGTCTGTGCGGGCATGGAGGTGGTCGAGGCGATCTGGAGTCGTGCTGGAGCGCAAGAATATTTGTTACCTGAGGCCGAGATAGCCATCGTACGAGCCTACCGTCAGCCGCGAGGTGTGTGATGGGGCGCTATGCGAATGTAAGGGCGGCGATGGCAGCGCGTCGATACGATGCATTTTTGCTTCCCCGCAGCGATGCCTACCTCAATGAAGACCTCGCACCCGCTGACGAAGCCTTGCACTGGTTGACCGGTTTCAGTGGCAGCGTAGGGCTGGCGGTGCTGACACAAGAGCGCGCGGCGCTGTTGGTCGATGGTCGCTATACCGAGCAGGCCCGTCAGGAATGTACTCAGTTCGATACCTTGATGCTGGACGAAAGCAGCCTGTTCAGTTGGCTGCGCGGGCAGCTGCAACCCGGCGCGACCATTGCCTGCGATTCAAGGCTGCATAGTGTCGATGAATGCGCGCGCTGGCAGGTCATGGCGACACAGTCGGGCTTCAACTGGCACGAGTCCCTGGACAATCCCGTGCTTGAGTGCTGGCGCAATCGTCCAGAGGCGCCGAACAGCCCAGTGCTTGCCTGGGGGTTGCAATATGCAGGTATGGCTGCGCAAGACAAACTCGAAAACCTCACCGCCAGCTTGGGCGCGTCGCAGTGCGATGCCCTGTGGCTGCCGGCGCCGGATATGGTGGCGTGGCTGTTGAATGTGCGCGGCCAGGATATCGATATCGCACCATTGCCGTTCAGCAACGCCCTGCTGTACGCGGACGGCCGGCTTGACTGGTTCATCGATGCCAACCGCCTGCAACTGCCCCAGGGCTGGCTGCCCGCAGCGGTGTCTGTGCGTTCACCCCAGTGGCTCGACCAGGCCATCGCAGAACTTTATGGCCAGCGAGTATGGATCGATCGCCGAATGTGCACGGCGGCTGTTTATCGTCAGTTCGAGTCCGCCGGTTGTGCCTTTTATGAGGCGCAAAATCCTCTGCTATTGCAGCGTGCCTGCAAGCAGCCCGCCGAGTTGTCCGGCAGCCGTGAAGCACATCGTATCGATGGTCTGGCTCTTTGCCGGTTTCTGTATGAGTTCCACGATCGCTGCGACCGGTTTCTCGGGCAAAGCGAGTTGTCTATCGTCGAATCTCTGGAGGGCTGGCGTACGCGGCATCCCGATTACCAAGGCGCGAGTTTCGAGACCATCGCGGCCACCGGTGCCAATGGAGCCCAACCCCATTACTTGCCCAAGCCAGGGCGGGCGGCAAAGCTCAAGCACGGCGAGTTGCTGCTGATCGATTCCGGTGGCCAATACCCCCAGGGCACAACCGACGTGACCCGAGTGCTGGCCTGCAGTCCCGCTACCGCCCGCCAGCGTTACCTCTACACCACCGTGCTGCGTGCCCATATTGCGCTGGCCAGCTGTTTGTTCCCCGTCGGCACCAGTGGTCAGCAACTGGACAGCGTTGCGCGGCAGGTGATGTGGCGAGAGGGGCTGGACTATGCACATGGCACCGGGCACGGGGTTGGCAGCTACCTGCATGTGCACGAGGGGCCCCACAGAATTGCCCCCCACGCCAGCGCGGTGCCACTGCAAGCGGGAATGGTGACCTCGATCGAGCCGGGCGTTTACCTGTCCGGTGAGCTGGGGATTCGCATCGAGAACCTCTATGAGGTGGTTGAAGTCGAGGCGCATCCGGGGTTCCTCAAGTTCCAAGTCCTTACCCTGGCGCCGTTTGCGATTGAACTGATAGACCGTGGGCTGCTGAGTCCGACCGAAACTCAGTGGCTCGATGAGTATCATTGGACTGTTCGGGGGGCATTGGCGGCATCTCTGGAACCAGACGTCGCAGCATGGTTGCTACGGCAAACGCTACCGAACAACATGCAGTTTCGTGCTGAATAACAGTTGATTGTTTTTCCTGGCCCCTGCAAAAGCGCAGTTAGATTTCAGTGAGGCTGGCAACATGTTTCCAGCGTTCGCGAGCGCCTCAAAACAATTCTAATAGTCGGTTTGCCTCCTGCTTCTTAGTGGGAGAGCAAGCGTTGCCAGTATAGAGGCGAGCATGAACAGTACAGAAAACGTGATTCCCGATGGGTACGATCGCAGGCCCGTACCCCAGTCCGAAACGGTTTCCGGAACCGGGCTGGCGCTGATTACCTTTGGGATAGGGATGACCTTGCCGGTGTTCTGGCTGGGTGCAGACGTGACCCGGAAAGTCGGATTCTCGACTGCCTCGCTGATCTTCGTCGGGGTATGTGTTGTGCTCGGATTGCTGTGTGCATTGACCGCGATGGTCGGTGTGCGGACACGACTGAGTACCTACATGGTTCTGCAGTTTTCCTTTGGCCGGCATGGGGCCAAGCTGATCAACCTGACCATGGCGGTGACCTTGCTGGGGTTCTATGCCGCCACGGCGGATATCTTCGGCAGCACAGTGGCCAGCGCGTTGCAAAGTTCCTGGGGCTTTGTCACGCCGGCATGGGTTCACTGTGTATGGGGGAGCATCCTGATGACATTGATGGCCATTTATGGATTGCGCGGGCTCGATCGGCTGTCGATTTATTCGGTGCCGCTTATGGCGCTGTTCATGCTGTTTGCATTGTACCTCGGCTTCCAGCGCGCAGCGCCCGGTCAACTGGGCGGGTTCGCGGGCTCGGGTGACAGCCTGGCACTGGCCATCGCCAGCACCATTGGCATGGTGATTTTGACACCGGTATTGATGCCTGATTTCACCCGTTATGCACGCACTGAAAAAGATGCCTTGATTGCCATTCTTGGAATGGCCGCCGGTTTTCCGTTTGTACTTATCGTCGGTGGCTTGTTGTCGATCATTACCGGCCAGAGCGAAATCATGTTGATCATGGCTAGCCTGGGCGTGCTGCTGCCGGCCTTGGCCGTACTCGTGTTCTCCACCTGGATCACCAACACCGCGAATTTGTATTCCGCGACGCTCACGCTGGCGACCGTCAGCCGCACCGCGAGCTGGAAGCTGACAGTGGGGGGGAGCGTACTGGCAACCGGCCTGGCCGTGGGTGGGTTCATGACGCATTTCCTTGATTTCATCATGGCCTTGAGCATCGTGATCCCGCCATTGGCGAGTATCTATGTCACGGACTTCTTTTTGGTACGTCAACAACGCTATGACATCGACGCACTGAAGCAGGCCTCCGCATTTGGCTGGCCGGCGCTGGTCAGTTGGGCATTGGCCAGCGCAGTCGCCTGGATGACGTCCTTTGAAGGTTGGACAATGACGTCGCAACCTACATTGGACTCACTATTGGTCGCCCTCGTCGCATACCTGGTTCTCAGTCGATTGACCCCTGTTTCTACAGTAGTGCCGTGGCACTCGTAAAACCGATAACTCCCCACCCAATGCGTTGACCCGGGTTTTTACCCGAAGGGCGAAGCCATGCCCGTTTTTAGAAAAACGAACACTGCAAGCGTGTGTTCGACGGGGCTGGCTCGTCTTTTTTTTGCCAACCGCAACGCCCATAAAAAGCTTTAGAAGTTCAGGAGCAGTTTCAATGAACATCATCCGACTCATCGTGATGGCCGCGTTCGGATTCAGTTGCGCAGCCCATGCCCAAGTCTCCAGCACACTGGCATTAACCTCTGAGTACCAGGTTCGTGGTATCGGTTACTCCGGCAACGATCCGGCATTGAGCATGAGCCTGGACTGGGCCGGGGAGAGCGGGTTATTTGTCGGCGCCTGGGCGACAAACACCGACAGCTTCGAAAGTGGCGACCCCTATGACGATGGCGCGAACATCGAGATCGACTTTTACGGTGGCTATAACGGCCAACTGGAAAACGGCTTGCGTTATGGCGTGATCGGTTATTACTACACGTTCCCTGGGACCAACTACAACATCAACTATCCGGAGATTGGATTCAGTCTCGGTTACGGCAACTTCAATACGTATTTCTACTATTCCAACGACATGATCAGTACGTCTCAGTCGTCACAGTACCTGGCGGCCGACTACACCTTCAATCTGCCGTTGGATGTAGATCTGACGTTCCTGGCCGGGCACTCCTTTGGCGAGTACTTTCGCCAACCGGATCTGACAGGCGCCCATGAATACTCGAATTGGGAAGTTGCACTCAAACGCAGCTTCGGCCCGGTCAATACAAAACTGAGCTGGGTCGACACCGACTTGTCGGGTCGCTACCACAACAGTGGCGAGTACCTGCGTAACGACGGACGCTTGATCTTTACCGTTTCCCACACTTTTTGAAATAACAGCCGGCGGCCCTGCGGCTGGCCGGCTTTTGCGTGATTGCCGGAGGACTTATGACAATCCGTGTGGCTACCGATATCGGTGGCACTTTTACTGACCTGGTTTACCTGGAAAACGGCGTGATCAACGCGGTCAAGGCCGACACTACACCGCCGAACTTTGAACAGGGACTGCTCAATGCGGTCGCGAAAAGTGGCGTCAGTTATGCCGACATCGAGTTTTTCGCCCATGGCTCGACCGTGGTGATCAACACCCTGACCGAACGCAAGGGTGTCAAAACCGCCTTGCTGACCACCCGTGGATTTCGCGATGTGCTGGAGATTGCCCGGGGCAATACACCGGATATTTTCAATACCTACTACCGCAAGCCGCCGCCTTTCGTGCCGCGTCATCTGCGTCTGGAAATCTGTGAACGCTTGAATTATCGCGGTGAAGTAGTAACCCCTCTGAACCTTGAAGCCCTTCCAGCCATACTCGACCCCTTGCGCGGGGAGGGCGTTGAAGCGATCGCGATCTGCCTGCTGCATGCTTATTGCAACCCCGCGCATGAACAGCAATTAATGGCTGCCGTGAACGAGTTGTGGCCACAAGTGGCGGTCATCGCTTCGCATCAGGTCAGTCGTGCACTGCGTGAATATGAACGCACCAATACCACGGTGTTGTCGGCTTATGTGATGCCTGCTACGCGAGACTATCTGGATAATCTGTCCACGCACCTGACAGCTAAAGGGCTGCAATCGGCGCCCTTCATCATGAAGTCCAATGGCGGCATTTCCCCGGTTAATGCGGCCAAGCAGGATCCGATCAGTCTGGTGGAGTCCGGGCCGGTAGGTGGCATCCTCGGGGCGCAGGCCTACGGCCAGTTGATCGGGGAAAACCAGTTGCTGGCGTTGGATATCGGCGGCACAACGGCCAAGTGCTCCTTGATCCATGACGGAAAGGTGGACATCAGCAACGATTACGTCATCGAGAAAACCGCAATCAGTGCCGGTTATCCGATCATGACGCCTGTCGTGGACATCGTTGAAATCGGGAATGGCGGTGGCAGTCTGGCATGGGTCGACGCGGCGGGTAGCCTGCGTGTAGGGCCGCAAAGTGCAGGCTCTACGCCAGGCCCGGTCGCTTATGGTCGAGGCGGCATGGCACCGACAACCACCGATGCCAACCTCTATACGGGCCGGATCAATCCGGATGACTTCGCCGGTGGCGAAATCAAACCGGATGTCGCAGGGGTGGAAAAGGCTTTTGCGAAACTGGGAGAGCAGATTGGCGTATCGGCCAAACTGCTGGCCCATGGCGTATTGCAAATCGCCAATGCCAACATGGTCAATGCGCTCAAGTTGATTTCGGTCAACCGTGGTCATGATCCTCGTGACTTCGCGCTCATGGCCTTCGGCGGTGGCGGGGCATTGCATGCCACAGCCCTTGCCGCTGAATTGGGAATTCCAAAAGTCATCATTCCGCCATTCGCCGGTGTTTTTTCGGCGTGGGGCATGCTGATGCTCGATTCCCGTCGCGATTACATACAGACGCACTTGCAACTGCTCAATGACGAAGGGTTGCCTGGCCTGACCGGGGCTTTTGCCAGCCTTCAGAGCACTGCCGAAGCGCAATTTGCCGACGACGGTATGTCGCGCGAGAAGCTCCGTTTCGAATGGCACATCGATGCGCGTTATACCGGCCAGGAACACACCGTAAAAGTAGCCCTTGATGAGCTGCAGTTGCCGTCAATACTCGAGCGCTTTCACGCGCAGCATGAGCAGGCCTACACCTTCCGGCTGGAGTTGCCGATCGAGGTTGTCAACCTCCATCTGGTGGCGTTTGGCGAAGTACCCAAATCGCCCATGGCGCCCATAGGTGTGAGCACTTCGACTACAGCCGAAGTTGCGTTGAGTGGGCGGCGCTGGGTCGAGTTCGAGCCTGAACAACCCGTCAAGACGCCCCTGTACCAACGATCGGCGCTGCTCAGCGGTATGCGGATCGATGGCCCGGCAATCATCGAAGAAGCGACCACAACGACAGTCGTTCGCCCAGCCGATCGACTTGAGGTCGACAAGTACGGTGGCCTTCACATTCATATCAACGTGCAGGAGGTTTCGGCATGAGCAACGCCAGTCCATTTACCCGCGAAATCATCAAAAACGCCTTGGTTGCTATTGGCGAGGAGATGTTCATTGCCCTCAAGCGCACCAGCATGAGCCCGATCATCTATGAAGCACTGGATTACGGCATTGGTCTTACTGATGCGACAGGACAGTTGATTTCCCAAGGCAACGGCATTCCTGGCTTTATCGGCACACTCGATGGCGCCGTACGCAGCGTGATGGAGAAATTCCCGCTGACCGATATTTTGCCGGGCGACATGTTCATCACCAACGACCCTTACGGCGGAGGTGGCACGCATCTTTCGGATGTCTCGATGATCATGCCGGTTTTCCATAAGGAGCGCCTGATCGCCTGGACGGCCAACAAGGCGCACTGGACGGAGGTGGGAGGCAAGGATCCCGGCAGTTTCAGTTCGGATGCCTCAGAGATTTACCAGGAAGGCTTGCAGTTTCCTACCGTACGCATCTTTGACCGGGGGCGGATCAACCAGGCTGTGGTGGACATCATTGCTGCCAACGTCCGCCTTCCAGACATGACGCTGGGTGACCTGCATGCCTGCGCCGCTGCTTTGCGCGTAGGGGAGCGTCGACTGTTGTCGATCGTGGCCAAGTACGGCGAGGAAACCACCCTCGATGCCATCGAGCGGTTGCTCGAGCATGGCGAGGCGATGACGCTGGCGGCGTTTGCCAGCCTGCCGAGGGGCGTTTTTTACGCTGAGGACGTCATCGACGAAGACGGTCTTGGCAATGGGCCGTTCACGGTGAAAGTCAAAGTCGAGATCGGCGAAGGTCGCTTCGTGGCAGATTTCACAGGATCAAGCCTGCAAGCGCAAGGGCCGATCAACAATACCCTGTGCGGTCTGCAGTCTGCTGTACGCGAAGTATTCATGGGGGTCGTGCGGCCTGGCATTGCGGCCAATGCCGGGTGTTTCCGCCCAATCGAGGTGATCTGCCCGCCTGGCACCATTTGCACGGCCCAGCGCCCGGCGCCGGTGTCTGCTTACTTCGAGTCAATGGTGGCGGCAGCCGATGTGATACGTCGGGCATTGGCTCAAGCGCTGCCGGATCGCTTGATCGCAGGGCAACTCGGTTCTGTGTGCTCGATGGTGTTGAACGGGCGCAACTCCATTACCAATGATGAGTACCTTATGGTTCAGCCGTTGGTTGGCGGTTGGGGCGCTGGACATGACAAGGACGGAGAGAGCGGTCAGTTCTGTGTGGGAAATGGTGAAACCAGCAATATTCCGGTCGAGTTGACCGAACGTTGTTATGAGGTATTAGTCGAGCGCTATGGTTTTCATCATGAAGAGGGTGGCGCGGGGCGTCACTGTGGCGGAAGAGGGGTAATGCTCGATTATCGGATCTTGTCGCCCAAAGCTTGGGTGTCGACATTCTTCGGGCGCGGCATCACCCCGCCGTGGGGAATTGACGGTGGTCATGAAGGTTCGTGCAACTACGCTGAAGTAATTCGCGCACAGGGGCCAACCGAACGCTTCAGTCGAGCCAATCGTGTGGGGCTTGAGAAAGGCGATTTACTGCGTCTGGTCACTGCCAACGGCGGTGGTTGGGGGCCGGCAAAAGCGCGGAGCCTGGAGGCTATCCAGGATGATGTAAAAAACCAATACATCTCGGTCGAACAAGCCCGGCGCTACTATCCCGAGCAGATGTCATCGGCATAGCTGAACCGGAGCTTTTGAGTGACAGCGCCGGCAACGGAATCGGTATGAGAGGTGCTTGCCAGGGACGGCAGTGCTTCTCTACTACTGAAGGAAACGCGATGGCTCATTCGCGTCTCGCTCTTTCGACTCCAGACCGGGTTCCCCACGGACGGGCTGCGCCGTACCTTCCCAACGTTCATGGCCTGGCAGTGACTTGTGAGTTCGACAAACTGTCCCACCAACAACAGCAGTCGATAATGCCCCGAAAGACTTGGCGCCCGGCTCGGGTGGGTATTAATCGCAAGCGGCAAAAACAACTCCAACATGGCCCTACAACATGCACCCGTTACGACAAAGCCTGCACAACGAACTACACGCGCGCCCATCACTGTACTTCGATGAGCCGGCCCATGTGTTTCATCTGGCGTTCCTCGGCAGCGATCAGGAGTGTAATGCATTCCTTGAAAACTGCTGCCCTGCTTCCCTCGACCTGACTGCCGCCCAAGGAATTACCCATCTCGATGGCCATGCACTGAAATGGGAGCGCCATACCGAGTTTTTCACCCTGACCCTGGTGGTCACTTCATCCTGTGACGACCTGTCCTGGACGACGCTGCCCGAGGTGCTGGCGTCAAAGGTCGAAGCGCATTTGCCGGCCTTGATCAACTCGGTGCAGATTGTCGTGCGTGGTGAAAACAACCTGGATCTGTCCCGTTACGGCTTCAAGGATCCGAGCGGCTCTTGCGTGGGTGGTGGCGATGCAATGGTCTGGAGCGATTTTCGTCTCAGCGAGGAGGGCAACAACCACATATTGTTCGTCAACCGACGCCTGAATGCCTACCGCCAGGGCCGGATGATACGCCGCCTGCTGGAAATCGAGACCTATAGGATGATGGCCTCGTTATCGTTGACCATGGCCAAAGACCTGAGCGCGCAGCTCGATGTTTTTGACAAGACCTTGGTCGCCCTTTCCGAACAGAACGCCGACCCGGACGGCAGTAATGCGAAAGCCCTGCTTGCGGATATTTCCAACCTTTCTGCCCAAGTGGTCAGCAGCTCTGCGAAAACCCGGCACCGCTTCAGTGCCACGCAAGCCTATGCACAATTGGTGTTCGAACGTTTGGGGGAGCTGCGAGAAAGTCACGTAGGTGATTGCCAACGCCTGGGCGTATTTATCGAGCGCCGCTTCAAACCTACCGTCAGGTACTGCACCGCCACCGAACAGCGCCTGGAGCACCTGGCCGAAAGCGTGGCCAACCTTGGCGATTTGTTACAAGCACGGGTTCAGGTAGAAATGGAGGAACAGAACTCGGAAATCCTGAAAAGCCTGAATGCTCGTGCCGATGCTCAGATCAAGATCCAGCGCGCAGTGGAGGGGCTGTCGATTATTGCTATTACCTACTACCTGCTTAACCTGCTCAAACTTGGCTACTCGGGGCTGCACCTGCTCGGCGTTGCGGTGGCCCCGCGAGAGGCCATGCTCGCAATGACGCCGCTTGCAATCGGCATTCTTACGTTGATTGTGCTTCGCATCAAGAAAGTCAAAGAGCATTGAGACGATGACCGTACAATCTTGATTCACCAGGGCATATGGACTTAAAAACCCGGGAAAGCACACAGATTATTGAATGTCGCTGAGTGACTGCTTATGGCTGTGGATTCAACCGGTTGCTGCTTCTCGCATCCAACACGGTACGAGGCACCTCTAACCGGGCAGTTGGTTTGATGTCCATAAATAATGCCCGGCAAATTGCCGGGCATTTTCATTCCTGAAACCTTTGTAGCGGGGCTTAGTTTGCCGCTTCCGGTTGCGACTCGGCGATCGCGCCAGTGCGGGCGATCACGGTCAGGATCGACAGCGCGGCGATTGCCAATCCTGGTGACGTTGCCAGCAGCACGCCAGTGGTGCCGGCACCGGCGGCGAGAATCTGGCCGGCGGCCAGGGGGCCTGCCACCGAACCGAGCCGGCCGATGGCCACGGCCGCGCCGACACCGGTGGCGCGCACCGAAGTCGGGTAGGAAGGGGGCGCCAGGGCGTACAGCACAAGCTGTGCGGCCATGACGAACAGCCCGACGGCAAACCCGGCGATGGCCATCGGCACGATACCCACTGACAGGCCGACCCCGGCCAGCGCCGCCAACACCCCGGCGTACACGAACAGGACCACTTTCAGGCCGTTGCAGCGGTCCAGCATCACCCCGCCGAGCAGCGAACCAATGGCGCCGCCGATGTTGAACAGCATCTGCACCATGCCTGCCTGTGGCTTGGTGAAACCCTGTTCCAGCAACAGCGAGGGCAGCCAGTTGAGCAGCATGTACATCACGGTCAGGGTGAAGAAGTAGCTCAACCACAAGGCCAGCGTACAGCGTGCGCGTCCTTCGCCGAACAGCGCCTGGGCGGTGGACGACCGTGGGCTGCCGGTGGTGACATGTTGTTGGCGGAACGCAGTGGATTCGGGCAGCAGCAGGGCCATCAGCGGCACTACGAGCATGGGCGTCAGACCGCCGATGATGAAGGTGGTTTGCCAGTGTTCACTGGAAAACATTGCCACCACGGCCGCCAGCGCGCCGCCCAGGGGCACGCCGCAGTACATGACGCTAATGGCGGTGCCGCGATGGCGCTCGCTCACGGCCTCGGCACACAGGGCAATCAGGTTGGGCAGGGCGGCACCCAGGCCCAGGCCGGTCATGAAGCGCACCAGCAGCAGGTTGGAGTAGCTCTCGACATAGGCGGTACAGAGCGAGAAGACACCGAACAGCAGCACGGCGCCGAGGAGGATCTTCTTGCGGCCGATACGATCGGCCACCCAGCCGCCAAAAAACGCACCTGGCAGCAGGCCGATGATCCCGGCGCTGAACACCCAGCCCATCATCTTCGGGTCCAGGGCAAAGCTCTGACGCAAACCTGCGGCAGCGGTGCCGGCAGCCTGCAGATCAAACCCTTCGATCAGCGCAACGATAAAGCACAAAGCGATTGTCAGCGTCGAGCGACGCGATGGACTGTCCATGGGTGAACCTCATTGTTGTTTTTTTTATGCAGTCGAACCCTCCGTGCGTTGGGCGCGCCGTCGGTGACCGCTGGCGATTAAGATAACAAAGATAACTAAAAAAAGAATGATGTCGTAAAAGCTGTAAAAACCACAAATAAAATGTTTGAAAACAGACTGTTATGAATGCATTCATATGAATATGTGGAAATAGATAATAATATTAATGTTCGATTATCGGTCATGTGCGATTGACGGCGACCCTTGGCTGTTTCCATTCTCTGGTCGTGAAGCCGGCAGTCCCGTGCGGATCCGGCACCCACGAACAACAATAAAAAGTGGACATCGAACATGCCAAAACGCCCCATGAACATCGGTTCCGTAGCGTCACTTCCCTGCGTTTGCAGTATCCATCCAGGGTGGGTCGTGGCACTGCTAGGCGTCAGCGTTCTGCCCTCTCAGCTGCGGGCTGAGGGGTTTATCGAGGACAGTCACGCAAACTTGACCCTGCGCAATTACTACATGGACCGTGACTACAAGGATGGCGGGGCCAAGTCTGCTGCACGGGAGTGGGCCCAGGGTTTCATCCTGGGCATGGAGTCCGGGTATACCGAAGGGACTGTAGGCTTTGGCCTGGATGTGCGGGGGCTGCTGGGGGTCAAGCTCGACTCCGCCCCGGATCGCAGCGGCACCGAACTGTTGCCGGTGTCGGCCAGCGACAAGCGCGCGGCGGATGATTATTCGCGGCTGGCGCCGACGGCCAAGCTGCGGTTTGCCCAGACAACGGTCAAGAGCGGCGATGTCTCGATCTTCCTGCCGTTTGCCTTTGCCAGCCCGTCGCGGCTGCTGCCACAGACCTTTCGCGGCACCACGCTCAGCTCCAGGGATTTCGATGGCCTGACCCTGAACACCGGTTACATCGATCGCATCAACAAGCGCGATTCCACGGACTATCAGGCCATGAGCATCGCCACGCCAAACCGGCGATTCAACGGTGCCGCTACCACCTCGCATCTGGCGTACGTGGGGGGCGATTATCAGGTCGACAAAGAACTCAGTCTGCGCGCCTACCATGCCGAGGTGGCCGAGCTTTACCAACAGGACACCCTGGCGCTGCTGCACAACCTGCCGCTTGGCGACGGTGTGTTCACCAGTGACTTGCGCAGTTTTTTCAGCCGTGAGGATGGCGCCGCCAAAGCGGGTGAGGTGGACAACCGCAACCTCTCGGCATTGTTTGGCTACCGCTTCGGCGGGCACCGGGTGAGCCTCGGCTACATGCACTCCAGCGGCAACACGGCGACGCCGTACATCTCTGGCACCGAGTTGATGGGCATGAGCGAACAGACCATGGCTTCGGATTTTCTCAACGCCAAGGAGCGCACCTGGCAAGCGATCTATGACTACGACTTCGTCGCGTCCGGGGTGCCCGGTTTGAAGGGAAGGTTGCGTTACGTGCGCGGCGACAATATCGAGTTGGCCGCCTTCAACGCCGAGGACCGCAAAGAGCGCGAATTCCAGATGGAACTGGGTTATGTGATTCAGAGCGGCCCGCTGAAAAACGTCGGGCTGTTGGCGCGCAAGGCGATCTATCGCAATGACTTCCCGAGCGGTACGGCGTTTCGTGATGAAAACCAGACCCGGTTCCAGGTGCTCTATACCTTGCCGATCTGGTAAGCCCGGGCCCTTCGATGTTCCCCGCCGGCCGCCCCTTCTGGAGCGTGCCGGCAGCGTGCGTTCAGTCCTGGTAAACCTTCCTCAGCAAGCGCAGCAGCTCTTCGCGCTCTTCGCCGGTCAGCGCTGAAGTGGAGTCGAAATCGCTTTGCGCGGCGATCTGCTTGAGCTCCTTGAGCAAGGTTTCGCCGGTCTTGCTCAGGAAGATTCCGTAGGAGCGTTTGTCCGGCTTGCAACGCACTCGCACCGCCAGCGCGCGGCTTTCCAGTTTATTGAGCAACGGCACCACCTGCGGCGGCTCGATGGCCAAGGCCCGGGCCAGGTCGGCCTGCATCAGCCCCGGATTCTGGTCGATGATCGCCAGGGCCGAGAACTGCGCGGGGCGCAGGTCATGGGCTGACAGGCGACCGATCAGGTTCTGGAACAGTTTGAGTTGGGCGCGCCGCATCGCGTAGCCGATCAGGTCATCCAGTGCCGAATCCAGCGGTGCCTGCAGCTCGGCGGTGGCGGACGGGGACTCGTTCTGGTCGGCGAGGGGAGAAGGCTTGGCCATTGCGGGTGAATCCTGAAGAGATGGAGGTTAACAAGTGTATCTAGTTTGCCGGGGTTGGCCGCTGATAGCTATGCCCGTCGTTCATGGTGAAGGGGACGGAGGATATTTTCGGGTGGATAAAAAATGGTTAATTAGATTAATAGTTAATTGACATAACTATGTCGATCCTTTAATTTCCAGTCATCTTCAAGCCAAGAACAAGAGAGTATCGCCATGAGCAATTACGAAGGTCGCTGGACAACCGTCAAGGTCGAGATCGAAGAAGGCATCGCCTGGGTCATCCTCAATCGCCCGGAAAAACGCAACGCCATGAGTCCGACGCTCAACCGGGAAATGATTGATGTGCTGGAAACCCTTGAGCAGGATCCGGCGGCCGGCGTGCTGGTGCTGACCGGTGCCGGCGAAGCCTGGACCGCGGGCATGGACCTCAAGGAATACTTCCGCGAAGTGGACGCGGGCCCGGAGATCCTCCAGGAAAAAATCCGCCGCGAAGCCTCGCAGTGGCAATGGAAACTGCTGCGCATGTACACCAAGCCGACCATCGCCATGGTCAACGGCTGGTGTTTCGGTGGTGGCTTCAGCCCACTGGTGGCCTGTGACCTGGCGATCTGCGCCGACGAAGCGACCTTCGGCCTCTCGGAAATCAACTGGGGCATCCCGCCGGGCAACCTGGTGAGCAAAGCCATGGCCGACACCGTGGGCCATCGTCAGTCGCTGTACTACATCATGACCGGCAAGACCTTCGGTGGGCAGAAAGCCGCCGAGATGGGCCTGGTCAACGAAAGCGTACCCTTGGTGCAACTGCGTGAAGTCACCGTGGACCTGGCGCGCAACCTGCTGGAGAAAAACCCGGTGGTACTGCGTGCGGCCAAGCATGGCTTCAAGCGCTGCCGCGAGCTGACCTGGGAGCAGAACGAGGACTACCTGTACGCCAAGCTTGACCAGTCGCGCCTGCTCGACACCGAGGGTGGCCGCGAGCAGGGCATGAAGCAGTTCCTCGACGACAAGAGCATCAAGCCCGGTCTGCAGGCCTACAAGCGCTGAGACTGATCACCGGGTGCATGTCCGCCCCGGCGCTCTGCATCGCTCGAATGCATTCCCGACAAAGACAATAAAGAGGAATCACCATGCTGGACGTGCCCCTGTTGATTGGCGGCCAGTCGCTGCCTGCCCGCGACGGTCGAACCTTTGAGCGCCGCAACCCGGTGACCGGTGAATTGGTATCGCGGGTTGCTGCCGCCACCCTGGAAGATGCCGATGCCGCGGTGGCTGCGGCCCAGGCAGCGTTTCCCGCCTGGGCCGCCCTGGCGCCCAATGAACGTCGCACCCGTTTGCTCAAGGCGGCCGAGCAGTTGCAGGCGCGCAGCGACGAATTCATCGCGGCGGCCGGCGAAACCGGGGCCATGGCCAACTGGTACGGTTTCAACGTGCGGCTGGCGGCCAACATGCTGCGTGAAGCGGCATCGATGACCACCCAGATCAATGGCGAAGTGATTCCCTCGGATGTGCCGGGCAGTTTTGCCATGGCCCTGCGCCAACCCTGTGGCGTGGTGCTGGGGATCGCCCCGTGGAACGCCCCGGTGATTCTCGCCACCCGCGCCATCGCCATGCCGCTGGCGTGCGGCAATACCGTGGTGCTCAAGGCGTCTGAGCTGAGCCCAGCGGTGCATCGTCTGATCGGCCAGGTCTTGCAGGATGCAGGGTTGGGTGACGGCGTGGTCAACGTCATCAGCAATGCCCCGGCGGATGCCTCGGCGATTGTCGAGCGGCTGATCGCCAACCCGGCGGTGCGGCGGGTCAACTTCACCGGCTCGACCCATGTCGGGCGCATCGTCGGCGAGCTTTCGGCACGCCACCTAAAGCCAGCCTTGCTGGAGCTGGGCGGCAAGGCGCCATTGCTGGTGCTCGATGATGCCGACCTGGATGCGGCGGTGGAGGCAGCCGCTTTCGGCGCGTACTTCAATCAGGGACAGATCTGCATGTCCACCGAACGGCTGATCGTCGATGCCAAGGTCGCCGACGCCTTTGTCGAAAAGCTGGCGGCCAAGGTCGAGACCCTGCGCGCCGGTGATCCCGCGCTGGTGGATTCGGTGCTCGGTTCGCTGGTGGATGCCAGTGCCGGAACGCGCATCAAGGGGTTGATCGACGATGCCCTGGCCAAGGGGGCGCGGCTGGTGGTCGGTGGACAGCTGGACGGCAGCATTTTGCAGCCGACCCTGCTCGATGGCGTTGACGAGAGCATGCGTCTGTACCGCGAGGAATCCTTCGGCCCGGTGGCGGTGTTGTTGCGCGGGGTGGGCGATGAAGCGTTGCTGCGTCTGGCCAACGATTCCGAGTTCGGGTTGTCGGCGGCGATCTTCAGCCGCGATACCGGGCGCGCCCTGGCGCTGGCCCAACGGGTCGAGTCGGGCATCTGCCATATCAACGGCCCGACCGTGCACGACGAAGCGCAAATGCCCTTCGGTGGAGTCAAGTCCAGCGGCTACGGCAGCTTTGGCGGCAAGGCGTCCATCGAGCATTTCACCCAGTTGCGCTGGGTTACTTTGCAGCATGGACCGCGGCACTACCCGATCTGAACCGCAGAAATAACAATAAAAAAAGGCTGCAGCCACCACCATGCCCATTCGTGCGGCTTGGTGGTAGCGTGCCTTGATGGAGAACAAGCACGTGAGTTCCGAATTCAGATCGCAACCCCACACCGAGGCCTGCGCGCCGCGCTACCGTCACGTGGCCATCGGTCGCGCAGCGGTCGAGGTCACAGAACAGCAGGGCGCGTTGCACATGCGTTCCCTGGAGCCATTGGCCGAGTATCCACCGCGACTGCTTGACCGTTTGGTGCTTTGGGCCAAGGTGCGTCCCGAGCAAACCTTTATCGCCGCCCGCCAGGCCGACGGTGACTGGCGCCGGGTCAGTTACGCCGAGATGCTCGAGAGTGTTCGGGCCATCGCCCAAAGCCTGTTGAGCTACGGCCTGTCAGCAGACAAACCGCTGGTGTTGCTCTCAGGCAATGACATCGAGCATTTGCAACTCGCCTTCGGCGCCATGTACGCGGGCATTCCCTACTGCCCGGTGTCGCCGGCCTATTCGCTGCTGTCCCAGGATTTCGCCAAGCTGCGTCACGTCTGCGATCTGCTGCAACCTGGCTTGGTGTTTGTCAGTGATGCTGCGGCCTACCAGCGCGCCATCGATGCCGTGATACCCGCTGAAACGCCCATGATTACCGTCCGGGGCGAAATCGCGGGACGCCACCAGGTGAGTTTCGCCAGCCTGCTTGAACAACCGGGCGGAGCCGAGGCCGAGGCCGCTTTTGCTGGCACGGGGTCGGACAGCATCGCCAAGTTCCTGTTCACCTCCGGCTCGACCAAGCTGCCCAAGGCGGTGATCACCACCCAGCGCATGCTGTGCTCTAACCAACAGATGCTGTTGCAGACCTTTCCGGTGTTCGGCGAAGAACCGCCGGTGCTGGTGGACTGGCTGCCGTGGAACCACACTTTCGGCGGCAGCCATAACGTCGGCATCGTGCTCTACAACGGTGGCAGCTTTTACTTGGACGACGGCAAACCCACGGCGCAGGGGTTTGCGCAAACCCTGCGTAATCTCAAAGACGTGTCGCCTACGGCCTACCTGACCGTACCCAAAGGCTGGGAAGAATTGGCCTCGGCACTGGAGCAGGACGCGGAGCTGCGGGAGATCTTTTTCAAGCGTATCAGTCTGTTTTTCTTTGCCGCCGCCGGTCTGTCGCAAAGTGTCTGGGACCGCCTCGACCGGATCAGCGAACAGCACTGCGGTGAGCGTATCCGCATGATGGCCGGGCTCGGCATGACCGAGGCTTCGCCGTCTTGCACCTTCACCACCGGGCCGTTGTCCATGGCCGGTTATGTCGGCTTGCCGGCGCCAGGTTGTGAGGTGCGCCTGGTGCCGGTGGACGGCAAACTCGAAGGACGCTTTCGTGGGCCGCACATCATGCCCGGCTACTGGCGGTCACCACAGCAGACCCACGATGCGTTCGACTCGCAGGGCTTCTACTGCTCCGGAGATGCGCTCAAGCTCGCCGACCCGCGCGATCCGCAATTGGGGCTGATGTTCGACGGGCGCATCGCCGAAGATTTCAAGTTGTCATCCGGGGTGTTCGTCAGCGTCGGGCCGTTGCGCAGCCGCGCGGTGCTCGAAGGTTCACCCTATGTCCAGGACCTGGTGGTGACCGCGCCGGATCGCGAGTGCCTGGGTGCGCTGGTCTTTGCGCGGATGTTCGAATGTCGACGGCTGTCAGGGCTGGCGGCCAGTGCCAGCGACGCCGAGGTGTTGGCCAGTGCGCCGGTGCGCGAGTGGTTCGCCGGCTGGTTGCAGCGATTCAATCGCGAGGCCACGGGCAATGCCAGTCGCCTGGAATGGATCGCCTTGCTTGACGAGCCGGCGTCCATCGATCGGGGGGAAATCACCGACAAGGGTTCGATCAACCAGCGTGCGGTATTGCAGTGGCGCGCGGAGCAGGTCGAGGCGCTGTATCGCGGGCTCGATCCAGCCATCCTGCGCGCCGGGGCGAAGTCGTGAGCGAAGTCCTGAACACCGGCGGGCAGTACTCGGCCTTTGCCGATGCGGCGATTTTCGATGCGGTGCGCACACCGTGGGTGGACCTCGGCGGGGCACTGGCCGAGGTGTCGCCGATCGACCTGGGCATCAAGGTCGGGCGCGAAGTACTGGCGCGCGCGCAAGTTGACCCGCTGGCAGTCGACAGCGTGCTGGCGGGTTCCATGGCCCAGGCCAGTTTCGATGCCTACATGCTGCCACGGCACATCGGCCTCTACAGCGGCGTGGCGCAATCGGTTCCGGCACTGGGGGTGCAGCGGATCTGCGCCACCGGTTTCGAACTGCTGCGCCAGGCCGCCAGGCAACTGGATGACGGCGTGCAATTGGCCCTGTGCGTGGCCACCGAATCGATGTCGCGCAATCCGATTGCGGCCTATACCCATCGAGGCGGTTTCCGCCTTGGCGCGCAAGTGCAGTTCAAGGATTTTCTCTGGGAAGCCTTGTACGACCCGGCTCCCGGGGTGGACATGATCACCACCGCCGACAACCTCGCGCGGCGTTATGGGCTGAGTCGAGAAGCGGTGGACGCATACGCCTGTGCCAGTCATCAGCGGGCATTTGCGGCACAACACGCGGGCTGGCTGGCACCCGAGCTCGTTGCCGTGGGGCATCAGGTGTTCGAACTGCAAGGCTATCAGCCACGGGGCATCCGCCTGTCACGCGGCGTCGACACGGTGAGTGAAGACAGCCACCCACGGCCCGGAGACATCGCGGCGTTGTCCCGGTTGCGCACCGTGCACGAAGGCGGGGTGCAAACTGCCGGCAACAGTTGTGCGGTGGTCGATGGCGCGGCGGCGGCCCTGGTCGGGCGCGCTTCGGCCCGTCGGGATACACCGTTGGCCTTGCTGCGGGCCAGCGCGGTGGTCGGGGTGGCGCCGGAGTTCATGGGCATCGGTCCGGCACCGGCGATTCGCCTGCTGCTGCAGCGCAGCGGCTTGAGCCTGGATCGGATCGACCGCTTTGAAATCAACGAAGCCCAGGCCGCCCAGGTCCTGGCAGTGGCGAAGGAGCTGGAGCTGGACCCTTCGCGTCTGAACGTCCAGGGTGGTTCGTTGGCACTCGGCCACCCCTTGGCCGCCAGTGGCTTGCGCCTGGTGCTGACCCTGGCCCGACAACTGCGTGAGCACAATCTGCGTTACGGGGTTACCGCGGCCTGTGTTGGCGGTGGGCAGGGCATGGCGCTACTGATCGAAAATCCCGCCTGGCGTGCCTAAGAATTCGTCGGCTGACGGGCAAGCTGTGTTTTCTGCCAATGACGGCTTCTGGCCGATTGTTGCCCGTCGCGAAGGGCTGCAATCGACTAAAAAACCATTTTTACGCGCTAACCAGCGATTAGCTGCGTTCAGGCTTTCCTGAATTTTTAATCCAGGTATCAAGCTCCGTAACCATTTTACTGACCTCGCTATCTTCCCGTTCCGAGGGACGAACGATTGCGTTCCAGGCGATATCCAGGCCGTCATTCAGGGCGGCCCACGCAAGTTCCCCGCGTTCAAGACTGGGGGTTACCAAATCCCGTTGCAATATGCTGATTCCGTATCCTGAGCGGACCAGTTCAACGATGGCTTCGATCAACTCCACCGTGATCATGCGGCGCGGCAAGATGCTGGCGGGGGCGAAGAAACGGTCATACTCCCAGCCACTGGCGCGATCGGTCGAATACGTCACCAGGTTGTAAGTCTTGAAGTCTTCCGCATAGATATTTTTCCTTCCCGCAAGGGGATGATCGGTTGCCATGATTGCAATCAAATCGTCCCGAAAAAGTGGCAACTTCGCGACACCGCTAGGCACCATGCCGTCATCGATAATGGACACATCCAGTCTGCCTTGCATCAGGCTCGCGTAAACGTCGTTACGGGGCACGGTCACCAGTGTGATTTCGATGTCCGGCCGAAGACTTGAGTAGTGCTTGATGAATTTTGGAATCCAGCGAAATGGGCCGTAGGAGGTGACACCCATACGGACAAACGCTGTGACGCCACCAGCCATGGACCGGGCCTCGGACTCAGCCTCATTGAGTATGGCGATGATGTCTTTGGCGGCCCGTTCCAGGCGCACGCCGGCAGGGCTGAGTCTGAGCTTTCCTCCTGATCTTTCCGTCAGGCTCACACCTAGCCGCCGCTCCGCTTCGCGTATGCGGTGACTGACGGCTGAAGGTGTCAGCCATAAACGTTCGGCCACCGCGGTGATCGAATCGACTTCCGACAAGGTTTGCAACATCACCAAGTGATCCAGCGTCAGTCTCATGGGTATACGACCTGAAAATAATTCACAAAATTGCGTAAAATTATGAGCGTGACTTGTTTTTGGTGCCGATGCAATCTGAATCCAGCAGAGCCAACGGAGACCAACAACAATGACTACCCTGCCTTTCACACCTGCGCTAACCCTGGGCGATCTCGTCGATCTCGAGCGTTACCCAATCACCGATCGCACCAGCCCCGCTTATCTCGCACTGGTCACTCACAGTCAGTCGTTGCTGGCACAAGAGGGCGTTGCGATCTTTCCGGGTTTTGTTCGCAATCCATCGGTTGTCGCGATGGCGCAGCAGACACTTGCACTGCACTCGCGCATGTTTCATTTTCGGGAAAGCCACACGGTTTATTTCAAACCTCAGGACGAAAGCGTTGATCCGGAACACCCGCTACGACGCTTGATGAACACGGCAAAAGACACTGTTGCCTATGCCGATATTCCTGCCGACCATTTGATCCGGCAGATCTATGGATCGGACGAAGTCCTTGCTTTCATCAAAGATGTTTTGGCTCTGGACACGCTCTATCGTCATGCCGATCCATTAGCCGCCCTTAACTTGCAGGGCTTCACGGCAGGGCAGGAGTTGGGGTGGCACTTTGATCGTTCCGACTTCAGCGTCACGCTGTCGCTTCAGGCTGCAAGCGCCGGTGGGGATTTCGAGTATGTGCGGATGCTGCGCAATGAAAGCGACGATTGCTATGACGCGGTCAGGCAATTCCTCGATGACTCGCAAACACAGCAGGTAGAGGTTCTGCCTCAAGTGCCCGGCACCCTGACATTGTTCCGCGGCCGCTATTCATTGCACCGGGTCACGCCGGTGGAAGGGGACAGGTTGAGGCTCAACGCGGTGTTTGCGTACGTGGACCAGCCCGATGTCGAGTTCAGTGCCTATGCGCGCCAGTTGTTCTACGGGCGTACTTCTGTTGATCCATTAGCTTGAGCTTCGCCAATAACAATAAATGCAATTGATTCACGCCTTTGTTTCACGTGTTTGCGCACGCACTTGTCCATGCTAAATCTGATGGACTCGTTTGCTCCTGTGTCGCACACAACAGTTCGCTGCCCCCAATAATAATGATTCGGAGCGTCTGATCATGAAAAACAGGAAGAGTTTGTTGGCCTCTTTGCTCACCCTTGGCTTGCTTGTCGGTAGTGCCTCAAGCCAGGCCTCAGGGTGGTGTGAATCGGGCAAGTCGGTGAAATTTGCCGGGTTGAACTGGGAGAGCGGGATGCTCCTCACCGACATCATGATGATCGTGCTCAAGGATGGTTATGGCTGTGCAACGGATCAGTTGGTGGGTAACACCATCATTCTCGAGACCGCACTGGCCGGCAACGACATTCAGGTGTTTGGCGAAGAGTGGATGGAGCGCAGCGAAGTCTGGAAAAAGGCGGCGGCGGCCGGAAAGGTTGTCGGGGTTGGCGCTCCGATCATTGGTGCGACTCAGGGCTGGTATGTGCCGCGTTACGTCGTTGAAGGGGACGCCAAACGTAACCGGCCGGCGCAGGCGCCCGACCTCAGGACAGTCGCGGACCTGAGCAAGTACGCGAGTGTTTTTCGCGATTCGGAAGAACCGTCCAAAGGCCGTTTCTACAACTGTCCTGCGGGTTGGATCTGTGAGCAGGACAATACCGAGATGTTGAAAGAGTATGGCCTTGAAAACACGTTCACGAATTTCCGTCCAGGCACTGGTGCCGCATTGGATGCGGCTGTCCTGTCCAGCTATAAGCGCGGTGAACCGGTGCTGTTCTACTACTGGTCACCGACGCCGCTGATGGGGCAGATCGATGCGATAAGGCTGGAGGAAAAGACCGGCGCCAACAAAGACGTCATCACCATGGTGGGACTCTCCAAGGCATTTCATGAACAGGCTCCTGAACTGGTCGCAGTACTGGAGAAGGTCAACATTCCGATCGACTTGTTGAATCAGAACCTGGCGAGGATGACCCGGGAACGCATCGAATCGCCGAAGCTGGCCAGGATGTTCCTCAAGGAACACCCGGAAATCTGGCATGCCTGGGTCGACGAAGCCGCAGCAAAGAAGATCGAGGCATCGCTCTAATCGGCCTCAAGGGCAAGGACGCCCGCCCTCTGTAACGCTCCTATGAACACAATCTCTTGACTGTTTCTACACAGGAACGGCGCCTCTTTGCGTCCGGGAAATCACGAACATGATCAAATCACGAGCGGCCGTCGCCTTCGCGGCGAACCAGCCTCTGCAAATTGTCGAAGTCGATGTAGCGCCGCCGCAAGCCGGTGAGGTGCTGGTACGCATTGTTGCGACAGGTGTCTGCCATACCGATGCGTTTACGTTATCCGGTGCCGATCCCGAAGGGATCTTCCCCGTTATTCTTGGCCACGAAGGTGGCGGTATCGTCGAAGCGGTTGGCGAGGGGGTAACTTCACTGGCGGTGGGCGACCATGTGATCCCGCTCTACACCCCGGAATGTGGCGAGTGCAAATTCTGCACCTCCGGCAAGACCAATCTTTGTCAGAAAATCCGTGCCACTCAAGGCAAAGGTTTGATGCCAGATGGCA
Organism: Pseudomonas sp. BF-R-30; assembly: GCF_019956175.1. Taxonomy (NCBI): domain Bacteria; kingdom Pseudomonadati; phylum Pseudomonadota; class Gammaproteobacteria; order Pseudomonadales; family Pseudomonadaceae; genus Pseudomonas; species Pseudomonas sp. BF-R-30. The sequence goes on from NZ_JAHBDE010000012.1 coordinate 95,177, forward strand.
CCAGCCGATTCTCTTACGAAGGGCAGCCTGTCTTTCACTACATGGGCACCTCGACGTTCTCCGAATACACCGTGCTTCCCGAAATTTCCCTGGCCAAAATCCCCAAGGATGCGCCACTGGAGAAGGTCTGCCTGCTCGGTTGCGGTGTGACCACCGGCATTGGCGCGGTGATCAATACGGCCAAGGTGGAGGAGGGAGCCAGCGTGGCAATCTTCGGTCTGGGTGGTATCGGGCTGGCAGCCATTATCGGTGCGACCATGGCCAAGGCCGGCCGGATCATCGCGATCGATATCAACCCGGCCAAGTTCGAGATTGCCAGGCAACTGGGCGCTACCGACTTCATCAACCCCAAGGATTATGACAGGCCGATCCAGGACGTGATCATCGAGATGACCGAGGGCGGTGTGGACTATTCCTTCGAATGCATTGGCAACGTCCATCTGATGCGCGCCGCCCTGGAGTGCTGCCACAAGGGCTGGGGTGAGTCGGTGATCATTGGCGTCGCTGGCGCCGGTCAGGAAATCAGTACCCGTCCTTTCCAGCTGGTGACCGGGCGCGTCTGGCGCGGCTCGGCATTTGGCGGTGTGAAAGGACGTAGCGAGCTACCCAGCTATGTCGAGAACGCGCAAAAGGGCGACATTCCGCTGGACAGTTTCATTACCCACACCATGGGGTTGGACGAGATCAACAGAGCCTTCGACCTGATGCACAAAGGCGAAAGCATCCGCACCGTTATCCATTTCGATCGCTGACTCAACAGATTGGCGAAGCCCGTCAGGGCGAGTCAAAGGCGCGAAAACCTGCAACATCAACCCACCGTATCTACACCAAAGAGAGCACAAAGATGACCATTTTCACTCATGTGACTGTCGGTACCAACGACCTGCAAAAAGCGCGCAGCTTCTATGACAATGTCCTGGGTACCCTGGGCCAAAAACGCATCGCTGATCTGGACGAGAATGGTTCGATCTGGGGTGAGAGCGCTCCATCCTTCTTCGTGCTGAAACCGGCGAACGGCGCCCCGGCCAGTGTGGGTAATGGTGTCACCATCAGCTTCGAGGCGCCGAATCGTGCCGCCATTGATGCTTTCCACGCCGCGGCGCTGGCCAGTGGCGGCACCGACGAAGGTGCACCGGGTCCGCGAGGCTGGGCACCTGACGCCTATGCGGCTTACGCGCGGGATCTCGATGGGAACAAGCTGGCCGCGTACTGTTTCAAGCCAGCCTAAGCTTCAAGACGAGGCATCATTAGATGCTTCGTCATTAGCCCTTACTCGCAAGGATTAGTAATCCGTAAGGTTGCAATGGTGGCTTGAACAAGCCCGTTTAACCTTGGTGTTCGAACGACAGCTTCTGGCCCAGAGTGTGTAAAAACGCCTTCGTGAACCCTTGCTATGATTTCTGAGGAATTCATCGCAGGGATCGCCCATGAAGCGCTTTATCCAAGGTGAACATCGAGGCCAAGGTACCTTACTTCCCGAAAG